>CAZFPV010000001.1:0-26842 GCA_964521155.1 uncultured Desulfobulbus sp.
CGAACCGGGAACGGGCAAGACCCTTCTGGCCAAGGCCATTGCCGGCGAAGCCGGGGTGCCGTTTTTTTCGATCAGCGGCTCCAACTTTGTCGAGATGTACGTTGGCATCGGCGCTTCGCGGGTGCGCGACCTGTTCAGCGAGGGCAAGAAGAAGGCCCCCTGCATCATCTTCATCGATGAGATCGACGCGGTGGGCCGGCACCGCAGCGCGGGCGGCGGCTCGGGCGGCAATGATGAGCGGGAGCAGACTCTCAATCAGCTGCTAGTGGAAATGGACGGCTTCGAGGCCAACGACCATGTGATTGTCATCGCCGCCACCAACCGCCAGGACATCCTCGATCCAGCCCTGCTGCGGCCGGGTCGTTTCGACCGTCAGGTGATGGTGCCCCTGCCCGATGTTGGCGGCCGGGAGAAGATCCTGCGGGTGCACGCCCGTCGGACCAAGATCGCGGATGACGTCAGCTGGCAGGTGATCGCCAGGGGCACGCCCGGCTTTTCCGGGGCGCAACTGGCCAGCCTGATCAACGAGGCGGCCCTGCTGATGACCCGGAAAAACGTTCGCGCCATCACCATGGAGATCCTCGAGGCGGCCAAGGACAAGGTGCTGATGGGCGCGGAGCGGCGCAGCCTGATCATCACCGAGCGGGAAAAGCGGATCACCGCCTGCCACGAGGCCGGCCACGCCCTGGTCGCCTGGATGCTGCCCGGCACCGACCCGGTGCACAAGGTGACCATCATCCCCCGAGGCCGGGCCCTGGGCCTGACCATGCAGCTGCCCGAGGAGGAGCGGTTGGCCATGGACCGCACCTACCTGTTCAACACCCTGTGCACCCTCCTGGGCGGGCGGATAGCCGAGGAGATCGTCTTTACCCAAATGACCACCGGTGCGGGCAACGACATCGAGCGGGTCTCGGACCTGGCCCGGCGCATGGTCTGCGAATGGGGCATGAGCGAGGCGGTGGGACCGCTGAATTTCCGCGCCGCCAACCCGCTGGGCGGCCAGCCCGGGCAGATCCTGAGCGAGGCCACTGCGGTGCTGATCGACGCCGAGGTCAAACAGCTGGTCCAGTCGGCCTACACCGCCGCCAGAACCATCCTTGAGCAGCGGCGGGCAACGCTCGACGCCGTCACCCAGGCCCTGCTCGACCAGGAGACCATCAGCCGGGCCGACATCCAGACGATCGTCGACCGCACCGGAGGGGGCCCGCAGAGGGCCTGAAGCGTACAGTTACCGTGAACTGCGATGATCATAGCTGCTGCCGTTCTGCCGTTTCCATTTCCAGGGCGGCAGGGGGCGCTCGCCCTGCCAGAGGCCGAGCCGCTGTTCCCGGGCGGATTGCTGCAGCGCCTCCATCTCGTTGCACAGGGGCTCGATTGTGCAGTAGCGGGGGTACATCCAGGCCAGCCCCCGGGCCACCAGTTCACGGTTGATCAGCTGCCCGTCCCGCTCCACCAGGGCAACCACCCGGCCGTACCGGTCCTTGTCCATGACCGTGATCGCAACCATCCTGCCCAACGCCCGGTCGCGGGTGTAATCGCGCGCCGGACGAAAGTCCTCCTGGCCGTACTCCGGGCTGTCGATCCCATACAGACGGACCTTGTAGATTTTGCCCTGCCGCTCTACTTTGAGCGAATCGCCGTCCGGAACGCCGACCACCCGCGCCGGCCAAGCGGTAGCGGTCGAGACGCCAACGACAAGAGAGAACAAAAGAACTCCAGCAAGATGCAAAAACCGAGTCATACCAATCCCTCCCGGTCACATCATGCGCGACCGTCTTTATTGTCAATAAAATGACACTATTCTTGAAAGTCCCTTGGACTTCAATATCCGACTGTGGTAGGGTACCAAGTACATAGGACAAAATACGTCATAAAAACAGTTCCGACCATCCCCTGTCCCTTAACGCGTCCACCGGACCACTGTCCATGAAAAAAGCCGTGGAACCAGAGCAGGAACTGACGGAAACCGAGGAAAAGACCAGGGATCTCCTGCTGACCCTGCCCCTGTTCGACGCCTTCAAGTCGGACGAGCTGGACATGCTGGCCCAGCACATGAATTTCGCCGAGATCATGCGCGGCGAGCATCTCTTCACCGAGGGAGAAAAGGGTGATTTCATGTGCTTTGTCGTCCGCGGGCTGCTCGATGTCCTGAAAAAGACCAGCACCGGCGAGTTCCGCATCATTACCCGTCTGGGCAAGGGCAACTCCATCGGCGAGATGTCGATATTCGACAAATCGACCCGGTCGGCCACGGTGGTCGCCAGGCAGCCTTCGGTAGTCATAATCTTGACCAAGAAAGGCTTTGATCTGCTCAGTGAGCAGTATCCGGCCCTGGCCCTGACCCTGACCAAACGAATCATGCGGCTGTTGAGCCTCAACATGCGTCTGACCACCAGCAAGCTGGCGGATCAGCTCCACGACTGAAGCCATGGCCAACGACAGCTTTAGCGGCATCATCGGCCGGAGCGAGTCCATGCGGCAGCTGTTCCGGCTGATCGCCAAGCTCGCCGAGGATGACCTGAGCACCGTGCTCATCCAGGGCGAGTCGGGCACGGGCAAGGAACTGGTGGCCAAGGCCATCCACGCCCACAGCCCCCGCAGCGTCAATCACTTCGTGCCAGTCAACTGCGCCGCCATCCCCGACGACCTGCTCGAAAGCGAATTGTTCGGCTATACCAAGGGCGCCTTCACCGGGGCCACCGGGCCGAAGATCGGCCGCATCGAGTACGCCAACGGCGGCTCGCTCTTTCTCGACGAAATCGGGGACATGAAGCCGGTGCTGCAGGCCAAGCTGCTGCGGGTGCTGCAGGAGCGCGAGTTCGAGCCGGTGGGCGGCCTCAAACCGATTCCGGTCGATGTCCGGGTGATTGCCGCCACCCACTGCAACCTGGAGCAGATGGTGGCGGAGGGCCGGTTCCGCGAGGATCTCTACTACCGGCTCAACGTCATCCCGGTGTCGATCCCACCCCTGCGCGAGCGGCCGGAGGATATCCCGCTGCTGATCGAGCATTTTGTTCGCACCATCGGCCTCAGCAAGAAAAAACCGCTGCTTGGCTTTGACCTGGCGGCCATGCGCACCCTGACCACCTTTCCCTGGCGCGGCAATGTCCGCGAACTGGAAAACCTGATTCAGCACATGACTATCCTCCATGGCGGCGCCCAGGTCGGCTTCAACGACCTTCCGGAGAAATACCGCAACGGCGGTCAGCCCCAGCCGGGGTTGTGTTCGCCGCCGAGCCCGCCGGAGGACGTCACCCGCCCGGAACAACTGCTGCTGTTCTCCCCCGCCGCGGTCGTCCCCCAGGAGTCCTGGCCGGATTCCGGCATCGATTTCAATGCCCTGGTCAACGATTTTGAAACCCAACTCATCGTCCAGGCCCTGAAATTTACCCAGGGCAACAAAAAGGAGGCGGCTCGCCTCCTTAATCTCAAACGGACGACCTTGCTGGAAAAAATCAAGAAGAAGGAACTGTTCGGCAACCTGCCGGATGACGACGAGTCAGAATGACGCCCTTCAGGCGGCCCGCCGAATCAGATTGGTCTCCAGTTTCTGGCGGATATCGCCGGGGATGGATGGCGTAACCAGGATGTCGCTGGCGCCGTATTTGACTGCCTTGAGGACCATCGACCTGGTCCAGGC
The DNA here is from genome assembly GCA_964521155.1 of uncultured Desulfobulbus sp. Lineage (GTDB taxonomy): Bacteria > Desulfobacterota > Desulfobulbia > Desulfobulbales > Desulfobulbaceae > Desulfobulbus. The sequence goes on from CAZFPV010000001.1 coordinate 3,641, forward strand.
CGGACCGGCCGCGACCAGTGGCACATTGAGGCCGGCGCTGCCGAGTTTTATGGCCACACCGAAGCCCTGCTCGCTGACCTCGCCCATGACCAGAAACACCAGTTGAATACGGCTGCCAAGTACGCTGGCAACCGGCTCCTTGAAGTGCGCCAACCGCGCGGTGTAGCCGAGTTCCTGCAAGGCCGCATTCAACCGCTCCGACTCGGCCTCGTCGTCGCTGAAGATGAGAATGTCGGCCTGTTCCGGGGCCTGCGTCCGCACCTGCCCCCCGGCTTCGGCGGCTGCCGCAGATCCGCCCGAACCAGCCGCGGCCTCGTCCCGCGCCCCGTCCGCCTCTGACCCCGCCGCAACCACCCGCTCATCCTTGGCCTGCAACAGGTCTTCCAGATCGAACGCCTCCAGCGGCACGAGCACTTGCAGTCGGGCCAGTTCCTTGCCGTTGTATTGCAGTTGCCCAGTGGAGAGATAGTAACTCTGGTTGGCGAAGATTTCGTCGGAATCCGGGTCCACCTTCACCGGGACCACGGCTTCCATCTCGGTTTTGGTAAAACCCAGCTTGGCTGGATACTGCTCCTCGAAGACCGCGGTGTAGACGCCGGCGATGATGTTGGCGATCTCGCCATAGGCATCGCTTGTGTCATCGCCGAACTCCTCGTTGCGGATGGCCTCTTCCAGTTCGGATTCCGGCAGCATGATGAGGGTGCCGCCGAGATGGATCGCGGTCTTGTGATCAACGAAGAGATAGGCCTCTCCCTGCTTGCCGCCACGAATGTCCAGTCGCGCCATCACCTGCTTGCCGCCGGCCTGTTCAAGGAAATCGGCCTTGGACAGGGCGATGTTGTCAAGCGGCAACACCTGCAGACCACCGCCCAGCAGGCCGCTGACCTCGTCGCTGACCCGCTCCATGCTGGCCTTCAACAGGCTGTCGACGATCTTTTTTTGCTTGCCGGCATCGCGTTTGGGCCGAGACGGCTCGACGTCCGGGGCCTCTGCCCCTGGTCGCGATGCCATCGCTCCCGCGGCGGCCTGTTCTCCGGTGGCCTGCGGCCCCGCCGGCGCCGCCCCTTGTACCCCGTCCTCACCATTGTGTTCTGCCGCGGCCTGTTCCCCGGCTGCAGCAGCCGAATCCGCCCCAGCTTGCTGGGCCGTGGCCTGGACTTGATCAACCGCTGCTTGCGTTGCGGCCCCATCGACCAGCCCAAAGGGCTCTGCCGGCAGCACCATGTCCAGGGCGCCCAGCGGCTGAGTATCCACCTCCAGGGGCAGGGACATGATCAGGTAGTCGCCGTTGGCAATCGGCTGCTCGGAGTCCGTTTCCACCTTGACCGGGATGACGACCTCCTGCTCGGTCCGGATGAGGCGGACTTTCTTGGGAAACTGTTCTTCCAGGGTATAGGTGGCCGAGCCGCAGATGATGTTGGCTACCTCGCCGAAGGAGTCTTGCAACTCGTCGGAATAGTCTTCCTCGGCGATGACGCTTTTCAGCTCGGAATCGGGCAGCATGATCAGCCGGCCGCCGATGTTGATGGCGTCCTTGACGCCCACCAGCAGGCAGCCCTTCCCCTCGACCTCCCCATCCACCTTGATGTGGGCCAGCACCCGTTTGCCGTCAAGTCCCTCGAACAGCGCTTCCTTGCCGAGGAGGCGGAATTCCGGCTCGCCCATCTTAAACGAGATGCCAATCAGGGCGGAGACTTCCTCCTGCATCCGTTCCCGACTGGCTCGAAGGACTTTTTCGAGGCGGTTTCTGGCTTTTATCGTCTGGGGGTCGGTCATGTGCCGGGCAGTATGCTCTTGTATTTCGGGGCTAGCGTGTGCACCCCAAGGTGGTCGGCCTGAACAAGTCAGATTCTTGCCTTATGCGGCAGCTATGCAACAGGCATGCCTTCTCTTCGGCGGATAGCGGGAAAGAGTTAACCCGTATCCTCAGGAAAGAATATAGCGCAGTTCCACCCAGAATCGGCCCTGGGGGGTGGCAAAAGGAACCCGCGCCAGGGAGGCGCCGGAGAGACCGCTGGTCCGGATTGACTTGCCGATGGCAGTGGTGGGGATGGCCAGTTCGATCCGGTGGCCGCATTCGGTGAGCGAGACCTTGAGGCCGCCGGCAACCATGTTGGTGATCTCGCCAACCGCATCCTTGACGTCTTCGCCAAGTTCGTTCACCTCCATGCCGAGCATGGCGCCGGTGATCTCCATGGCAACCGGGGCCGGACACTTGATGGCGAGGATGCCCTTCAGGTCGCCGGCCAGGCCGATCATGCTCGTCATGTCGGTGTCGGGCTCACCGTTGTCATCGCCCTCCGGCGTGATGTCGATGAACACCATGGAGGCGAACACATCCATGGTTGCCTCGGTGAGAAATTTCTCCAGATCCAAAAGCAAGTTTCCTCCGGTTGAGATGTTATGCGGCAACGAACTCGCCAATCAGCGTTCCAGTTCCACTTCCACATAAAAGACACCCGCCGGCGCCTGGAAGGGCAGAATGATCTGGTCAACGTCCATCTGGGAAGAAAAGGAATACTGCTCCCCGGAAATGGTCGATGGCAGGCTGAGCTGGATATCCCTGCCCCGATCGGAGAGGATGGTTTTCAGGTTGCCGCCAAGCATGTTGGCGATCTCGCCGATGGCGTCCTGGACGTCGGCGTTGATCTCGCTCACCTCCATGCCGAGGAAGCTGCCGGTGACGTCCATGGCCACTTGATTGGGAAAATGGACCGCCAGCACGCCCTTATGGGTGCCAGCCAGGCCGACCATGCCGGTTATCGACTGCTTGAGCGGCCCCAGCTCGGTCATGGGTTCGCCCGCCACCGAGATATCCATCATCACCATGCCGGTGAAGATTTCAACCGTCGATTCGATGATCTTGTCGCTGACTTCAGTGAAATTGCTCACACCCCTTCCCCTCCGTTGGATTCATCGACAGGTCCGACAAGGGCGGGGCCCCTATGCATATCCCTGTCGAACGTGGAATGCCGGTTACATCAGCGGCCCGAGCACCTCGTTGACCTTTTCTGGCGTAAAGGGCTTTTTCAGGGCGCCCACAGCCCCCAGGCTCTTGGCCTCGCCGATGATGTCTTCACCGGTTTCAGTGGAGATCATGAACACCGGAATATCCTTGATTCCGGCCCGGTTACTCTTTTCGCGCAGGAATTCGATGCCGTTCATGTTGGGCATGTTGATGTCGCTGAGCACGATATCGACCACCTCTTTCTCCAGCACAGCCAAGGCCTCCAGGCCGTCGCCCGCCTCGTAGATCTCGCCGAAATCCAGCCCTGCCTGCCGCAGGGAACGGCTGATGATCTTTCGCATGGTGCTGGAATCGTCAACGAGCAGTACATTTTTCGCCATGTATTCCTCCTGGTCTGTCCTCCGGCCGTGCGCCGGGGGAAGGTTGATACTGCAGCCAAGTGCATCGTGAACAAAAACGCCGGGATTTGGCGTATGCGCTATTGTATCAAGACAAAATCAGGGAAAGCAAGGATTCTTCCAACAATTGTAACGCCTCCAGGCCGCCAGACTAACTACGAGCTGGCAGTTTGAGGGTGATCCGCGAACCCCGGCCGGGGCGGGACAGCATATCGATAGCGCCGTGCATCCGCTGCACGACCCGGTTCACCGCGGCCAGCCCTGGCTCCTGCTGCTGGGGTTCCTTGCCCGCTACCGCCGGCCGTTCCGCTTGCAGCAGCATCCGGGCGATGTCCTTATTGCTGAGCGCATCGGCAGCCGCCGGAGCAACCATGCCACGCGCGACCATGCCGTCGAGGATAGCCTGCCGATCCATGCCCTGGCCGTCGTCCTCGACGCTGACCCAGACCTGGTCACCCTGGCGCAGCGCCAGCAGGGACAGCCGCCCTATTCGATCCTTGCCCGCCGCCTCCCGCAGATCAGCATCCTCCAGCCCATGCTCGAGCGCATTGCAGCACAGGCGCCACAGGGGGGCAAACAGGAGTGACATCTCCTCCACATCCAGGGTTTCCTCCAGCCCCTCGGCAACAAAATATACCTTTTTCCCCTCGCGAACGGCCAGATCGTGCACCATCCGGTGCAGGCGTGCGGCAAAAATCCGCAAGACGTCGCGCCGGCAGGATTGAGCCAGCCCATGCAGTTCGGCCAGTGGCGAGCCTGCCGGCGCCGGCGTATACTCCTGGTCAGCCATTTGCTCGATCAATTCGATCATCCTGACCAGCTTGCGGCTCTCGACCTGGACCACCTCGCGCACAGGCTCGACCGGCTGGGCCTGATCCTGGCCGAGCAGACCGCCGAGCGCCTCTTCCGCCCGTTCGGCCCGGTCCCGTTGGTGCTGCTGGGTGGCCAGGACCTGCTCGATCTGATCCGGCGTCACCTCACCCATCTCGACCAACACCTCGCCGAGACGACGCGGGGCCTCGGCAGGGCTCGCCTTCTGCACTTCCAGGGCGTCGTGCACGGCTTGAGGATCCACCAGCCCGGCCTCGATCAGGAGAGCGCCGATCGGTTGGCGTATCAACCCCTGCAACGCGGCCAGGTGTTCATCCAGGGCCGGGACCTCGGGCTCCAGGCCCGGTATGAATTGGTTCAGGCTGTCGCGCATGGCGTCGATGCCGCGGATGAAGACCCGTTCCGGATACTCGGTCTGAAAAAACTCACCGCCGAGAAACCGCTGCAAGGTCAATTCCAGCGCCCCGCACAGTCGATCCAGGGCCCGGAAATCCAACAGAACGAAGTTGCGCCTGAGCTGGCCCAACATCCGAACCAGTTCCGTCACCCGCTGACCATCCATGGCAATGAAGTCCCAGAGGACGAACTCTCCTTCCGCGGTTTCCAGAAACCCTTCGGTTTCCCGCAGCAGGGTTGCCTGCATGGACGGATCCAGGGCGGCAGGAGCAGGCCCGGCAGCGGTTGCGGCCAAAACACCGCTGGTTGCTCCGCCCACGGCCTCGACAAGCTTCGCGGCCGCGTCGGCCAGCCGGGCGTCGTTCTTGTCGATCAGGATCTGGGCCAGCCCCTGATCGAGAACAGTAACGGCCTTGGCCAGCAGGGCAATGTATTCCGGAGTCAGGGGCAGGATGCCGGAGCGGCCACGGTCAAGCAGATACTCCAGGGCGTCGGCCAGGGCCTTGAGATGATCGAGCCCGAGCAGCCTCGCCTTTCCCTGGACTAAACGGAACAGCTGATGGCAGAGGTCGAGCGTCCGGGGCAGGATATCGGCTCGTCCCGGCTGCGCTGCAAGGGCATCGACAAAAGGCTTGACTCGGAGGAGCATCGCCTTGCCCTCCAGAAGAAAATCATTGAGCTGTACTGCATATTCCATGGTTATACCTGCCCTGTTGCTTGCCTGACCCTGTGTCGGGCCTGGGCTGTCAAAAATTTTGCGGAAATGGTGTTGTCGCCAAAAATATGACACCAAAAACGAATCATCCCCCCTTCTCCTTTGTCACGGTTCGGGGACGGGAATACCAGGATCACTCCGCCTTTCGCCTGGAACGCATATTGCTTACAAGTTAGGGACAACCTGATCCCTTCTGCCCGAACCCGATCGACGGCGTGATATCCGGCCCCATGACCCGACACTCTCTCATCATCGCCCTGCTGCTGTGGACTGTCAACCTGTTTTCAGGTGCGCCCGTCCTGGCGGCATCGAGCCTCAAGAGTATCAACCGCACCGACGAGTCGGCCTACATGCAGTTCTTTCTCCACTTCGACAAGCTGCCCGTGAGCACCACCACGACCAGCGGCCGGCGGGTCGATCTGGTACTGGAAAAAACCGCGATCGATGCCTCCGTGGAGTCCCCGGAGGTCGACAGTCGCATGATCAAGATGACCCGCACGCAAAAGGACGGCAACACCGTGCTGTCTTTTTACTTCCGCTATCCGCCGCAGAAGGTGACGCTCAAGGAGGCCAAGGAAACGGGCATGCTGCTGGTGGACGTACTCCTCGGCAACCCGGTCGCCGCTCAGTATCCGGAGCTGGCCGCCCAGCTGCGCGGTGTAACCGTCCTCAACCGGGCACAGACCGACTCGCTCCATCCGAGAAACGCATCCGCCTTTGCCAAGGACTGGAAAAGAGCCTTCACCGCATACGAAGGCATGGTGGTCATTGATCCCCAGCCAAACCTGCTGCTGCCGCCTTTTCCCCTGGCAGCCGCCCTGCAGCCGCCTCTGCCCCAGGAGCAGTGGCTGACCGCCGACCTCCTCGCGGCGGCCAAGGAAAACAAGTGGAACCAGATCAGCCGGATGGCGCGGCAACTGCTCGCTGAGCAGCCCGACGAACAATTGAAGGAACGGATCCTGCTGACCTACGCCGAGGCGCTGGTCCGTGCGGGCGAGTATGAAGAACCGTATGCACTCCTGCAGCGTATCGCCCTGGAGTACCCCGACACCCTGATGGCTGATCTGGCCAACCTCCTCTTCCTTCATCTGCAGGCGGTTCGAGGCGATGCCTTTTCCGCCTCCTACGATCTCGACAACCTGGCCCCCAGATTGGCCGGCACACCGTTCACTGCCCATATCGACATCCTCTCGGCGGAACTGGCTCTGGCGAGCGGACGCATCAACGAAGCCGAAAAGGCCCTGAACCGGGAAGCCGCTATCCGGGATGATTCGCTCAGGCTGCTCCGGTCCATGCGCCAGGCCGACGTACTGGCCGCCAAAAAAGAACCAGCCAAAGCGCTGGCCCAGTATGAGGAAACGGCGCGGCAGGCGCCGGTCATTGACAGGGATCCCTTGTCGCTGGCCAACTTCGCCAACCTGCTGTATGCGGCTAAACGCTTCGAGGAGGCGGCAAGGAAATACCAGCTGCTGGCCGACCTGCTCGATAACGAACAACTGAAGGGGCTGGCCCTGTTCCGCCTAGCCCTGTGCCAGTTGCCGGCGCAGGCCACGGCCAGGAAAGCCCGGATCGAGCTGATGCAGGTTTTGGACGCCTTTCCCCGTGGCGAGGCGGGTATGCGCGCCCGCATGAAACTGACCGATCTTGATTATGCCGACGGCAAGATGAAACCGGAAACAGCGCTGGCCGTGTACGCCGAATTGGCCGGCGAGGGACCGACCGTGGCCTTGCGGGAGGAGGCCTGGTTCAAGCAGGCCCTGGTGCAGGCCCTGGCCGGGCATCAGAGCGAAAGCGTCCAACTGCTGGTTGACATGCTCCGCCTCTTTCAGTCGGGTTCCCTGCGGGTGGAGGCCACAAGCTTGCTCATCGAGCAACTGCCAACGGTGCTCAAGCAACTGGTGGCTGCCAAGGAGTACGTCCAGGCCCTGGTGCTGGCCAAACAGAACCGGGAGTTGTTTGCCCGGGGCTGGCTCGCGCCCGGCCTGCTGTTTGATCTGGCCAAGGCCTATAACCAGCTGGGTCTGGTCGAGCAGGCGGCGCAGACCTACCAGTATCTTTTCGAGGTATCAGCCGATGGCGACCGGGAAGCAATTTACCTGCCGCTGATACAGGCGCTGTTTGCCTCCGGCCAGCATGTGCAGGTCGAGGAATATGCGGACCGCTACAGCCTCCGCTACCCCAAAGGTGGCGACAGCCAGGCAGTCTTCTATTACAAGGTCCAGTCGCTGTACGCTAGCGGCCAGTTGGACAAGGCGCTCAGCCTGCTGCACAGCGAAGACGCCAGTCGGACGACGGGAGTGGATATCCTCAAGGCGCGCATATTCTTTGACCAGAAGCAGTGGCCGCAGGTGATCGAGGTGCTTGAGCAGCCCGCCTTGGGCGAACAGGTTGCTGCCGGGGATCTGTCCCTGATTCTGGCCGAATCCTATTTCCAGACCGCCCGGGACGACAAGGCCCGACCGTTGTTCGCCCGGCTCGCCGAAAAGGACGAAGGCAGCGAGCAGGCGCGGTTCCGGCTGGCCCAGATCGAGCTGCGCGGCAACAATAGAGCCCAGGCGTTAAAGCTGTACAAGCAACTCGCCGAAATGGGAACAGACAGTCCATGGACCAGGCTGGCCCGGGAAGAAGTGGCCCTGCTGCAGTTCAACAGCAAAAAATAGATGTAACAAGAAAGAGATACTATCGCCCGGCCGCATCCAGCGGCCGGGGAGGAGGAAGCCATGCCAGGCATCGGCGAGTTCGACACCACCATGCGGCTTTTGCAAAAGGTGCTGGATCTGCGCTCGCAGAACCAGCAGATCATCGGCTCCAATATTGCCAACGCGGAAACCCCTGGCTATGCGGTCCAGACCTTTACCTTCGAGGATGAGCTCAAAAGCGCCCTGTCCGAAGGCGGCCTCCAGCCCGTGACCAGTCATCCCGGCCACATTCCGCTGGCTCCGGCCAATCTGGAGCAGGTGTCGGGCACGATCAGCATCAACCAGGATCGAACCGGCATCGGCGATGAGAACAGCGTCAGGGTCGATCAGGAGATGGTCAAACTGTCGCAGAACCAGATCCTGTATGAGGCGGCGGTGACCATGCTCAACAAAAAGCTGTCCATGCTCAAATACGCGGCCAATGGTGGCGCGTAATTTGCAAAAGTTTGCATAAACCCAGGAGTCGTTATGGATATTTTCACCTCTTTTGACATCGCCGCCTCCGGCCTGCGGGCCCAGACCACGCGCCTGAACACCATCAGCGCCAATCTGGCCAACTCGGAGACCACCGCCACTCCCGAAGGTGGCCCTTATAAGAAGAAGTCCGTGGTCTTCCAGACCGAGAATGTGCCCTTCAACCAGCACCTGGCCACCTCCATGCAGGCGCACGCCCAGGGGGTCAAGGTCGCCCGGATCATCGAGGACAACAGTCCGCCGCAGCGGGTCTACGATCCCTCGCATCCGGACGCCAAGGAAGACGGCTACGTCGAGATGCCCAATGTCAGCGTCATCAAGGAGATGGTGGACATGACGTCGGCCACTCGCTCCTACGAGGCCAACACCACCACCATCAAATCGGCCAAGCGCATGGCCCTGAAAGCGCTTGAAATCGGGAGATAGCAATCATGGATGCGATCAAGGCCGTCTCACTCGCAGCCGCCCAGGCTGCCTCCCCGGCCACGGAGGTTTCGCGGGCACGATCCTCGTTTGGCGACATCATCCAGTCCATGGTTGCCGGCGCCGACGCCCGGCAGCAGAACGCCGACCAGGCCATGCAGCAACTGCATGCAGGCGGCGAGAAAAATCTGCACGAAGCCATGCTTTCCATGGAAAAGGCTGATATTTCCCTGCGCTACATGATCCAGGTGCGCAACAAGGCCATCGAAGCCTACCAGGAAATCATGCGGATGCAGGTCTGATGACGGCTACCTGCCGCCCGGCCGCCTGCCGGCCCAGGCCCCGCCCCTTTGACGACGTGAACCCAGCAAGGATGCATCATGGCCGAGACGACTGACACCACTCCCCGTAAACCCAACCCTGCACAGGCCCTGATTAGCGCCATCACCCAGTGGCCGCTGACGCGGAAACTGGCGCTGGTCGCGGTCACGGCCATCTCGCTCGGGCTTTTTGCCTACATCATCATCCAGGCCAGGAGTGCTGACTATCAGCTGCTGTACGGCAACCTGGCCGAATCCGATGCCTCGGCCATGGTCGAGTGGCTCAAAGGCCAGAACATCCCCTACAAACTGGCCAGCAACGGCCGCAATATCCTCGTGCCGGCCAACAACGTCTACGAGACCCGACTCAGCCTCGCCTCGGCCGGCCTGCCCCAGGGCGGCGGCGTGGGTTTCGAGATCTTTGACAAACAGTCCTTCGCGCTCACCGATTTTGTCCAGAAAGTAAACTATTCCAGAGCACTCCAGGGAGAACTGGCCCGCACCATCACCTCGCTCGGACCGGTGGAATCGGCGCGGGTTCACCTGGCCCTGCCGGAAAAGCGGCTGTTCAAGGATCAGCAGAAACCGGCCACAGCCTCGGTCATCATCAAACTTGCCCCGGGAAAACGGCTCGCCGAGGCGCAGATCGAGGGTATTGTCCACCTGGTTTCCAGTTCCATTGAAGGCTTGAGCCCGGACCAGGTCACCATCATCGACCAGAACGGCGCAGTCCTCTCCAAGACCGGTGAGAAGGGGCTCTCCGGCAATCTGAGCCCGGATATGCTTGAATACCAGATGCAGGTCGAGCAACGCCTGGAGGACCGGGCCCAGACGCTCCTGGAAAAATCCCTGGGCTCCAGGAACGCCCTGGTCCGAGTCTCGGCCGTGCTCGATTTTGCCCGCACGGAAAAGACCGAGGAAACCTTCGATTCCGAGAACCCTGTTATCCGCAGTGAACAACAAAGCGAGGAGAAGTCAGGCTCTGAGATGACCGGCGGCATTCCCGGGGTGCAGTCCAACCTGGAAGGCAACACCGCCCAGTCCGTCGGTGCGACGCCGCCCTCGAGCAAATCGCAGAAAACAACCAACTACGAGATCAGCAAGGTGGTTGCCAGAACCGTCAACCCGGTGGGCACGGTGAGCAAGCTCTCAGTCTCCGTGTTGGTGGCTGACAAGGTCGTGCCGGGCAAGGACAAGGAGCCGGCAAAGACCGAAGCCCGCAGCGCGGAAGAGCTCAAAGCGCTGGAAAACATGGTTGCCTCGGCCCTTGGCCTGGATACAAATCGCGGCGACAAGATCGAGGTCACCTCCATGCCCTTCCTCCAATCCGACGAGACCCAGGAAGGTCAGGGGATGATGGCGGGTGGTCTGTATCAGTATGCGCCGTTCATCCGCTACGGCTTCCTGCTCCTGGGCGGGCTGCTGCTCTATCTCCTTATGATCAAACCTCTTGTGAAGACCCTGAGCCGGGATGTGACCAGGCATTACAAGACCGTCGAGCAGTTGGAGGCCGAACAGGCCGGTGGCGGCGCGGGCCAGCAGGATCAGGCGGCGGTCGACCCGCTGCACCGGATCAAGAAGGAGGTCGACGCCGATCCGGCCTTTGGCGCGCACGCCCTGCGTAACTGGATCCAGGACCGAAGCTGATGGCCGCAGGTTCATGAATCATCCTTCCCCCCCATCTTCCCCACTTCTGGAACGTTCCCCATGGCGGCAGCGGAAAAACTGACAGGCCTGAGAAAGGCAGCCATCCTGCTGATCTGTCTGGGTGAGGAGACTGCGGCCAAACTCCTGCGGGAACTCAACGACGAGGAGATCTTCAAGGTTACCCGAACCATGGCCGAGATCGAGCACATTCCCGAGGACATAAGAAAACGGGTGCTCGAGGATTTCGAACTGGCCATTGAGGGACAGGCCGGTCTGGTGGTGAAAGGCCAGGAGTACGCCAAGAAACTGATCTCCAGCACTGGAAGTAAATCACGGGAAAACAGCCTGATGCGTCAGTTTGTCACCGGAACCGAGGCCAGGCCGCTGGAGACCATCGCCAAAATGCCGGCGACCATGGTAGCCGGGCTGCTCGAACGCGAGCATCCGCAGACCCTTGCCCTGGTCCTCTCCACCCAGTCGCCGGAGCACGCCAGCGCCATCATCGCCCACCTGCCTGAGGACAAGCGACCCGATGTCATTCACCGCATCGCCACCCTGGACAAGGTTTCGCCCGCGGTTATCGACCAGATCGAGGAGGCGCTCAGCAATGAAATCGGCATTGTGGTCAGCGCCCAGGAACAGCGACAGCTCGGCGGCCTGAAAAAAGTGGTGGATATCCTCGACAACATGACCGACAATATCGATTCAGAGATCTTGGAGAATCTCGAAGAAGTCGATCCGGAGATGGTCGAGGACATCCGCAAGATGATGTTCACTTTCGAGGATCTCTGCGCCCTCGATGGCCGCTCGATCCAGATGATCCTGCGCGAGGTCAACAACGACTCCCTGACCATGGCCCTGAAGACCGCTTCCGACGAGATCAAGGACAAGATCTTCGCCAACATGTCCTCCCGGGCCGCGGACATGATCAAGGATGACCTGGAGGTCATGGGGCCGGTGCGGCTCTCCGAAGTCGAGGCCATGCAACTGACCATCGTCAAGATCGCCATGAAGCTCGAGGAAGAAGGCAAGCTGGTGTTGCGCAAGGGAAGCGGCGATGAGTTCGTCTAGGATCTTCAAGGGCGATCCCCTGTTCACCCCGACCACCCTGGTGCAGCGGAACATTGCCCTCCCCATGGGGGATGCGGATCTGGCTGCGATGGGCGCGGACGGGCCGGTAGACGACGAATTCGCCCAAGACGACCCGTGGACCGAATGCGACGGCGATGCTGCGGATCAGCATGGCGCCCGTGCAGCGGAACCTGCGCCAGCCCCTGATCTGCAGGCCCTGCGCGACGAGGCCTATAACCAGGGCTTGGCCGACATGGAGGCCCGACACCAGGCTGATTTTCAGTCAGCCATCGTGGCCCTTGCCGCCGCTTGCCAAAAACTTGACAGCCAACGCAAGGCCCTGCTGGAGCAGAGCCGGGGCGACATGATCAACCTTATCATCGCCGTGACCCGGAAAATTATCGGCCAGGAACTGGCCACGTCGCGCAACCTCATCGCCGTTACCCTGCAGGCCGCCCTGGAGAGCGCCATCGACAGCGAGGAGTATTACGTTACCCTCCATCCCGATGACCTGGCCTTTGCCGAGCAGCAGGCGCCGGAGATCATCAGCGCCATCCGCGGCCTGGAGCGCTTGGTCTTCAAGACCGACAGCTCGATCAGTCGGGGCGGTTGCCTGCTGGAATCTGCGGTCTGCTCAGCCGACGCCACCATCGAAACCCAGATCGAAAGCCTGCGGGAATTCCTGGAGGAACAACCCACGGCCCTGCCGCCTCCGGACCTGGGATAGCTCGCGAGATTCCGCGCTCCAGGACTGTTCCCGCAAGCGCGCCACGGCCGAAGCGACGCAGTTGCGTCCCCGTTGGCGGCATGGTGGCGCAGGTCCTGACGCATGCGGTTGACGCCCGTCCCTCTTCACCCTGTACGGACCCGCCATGGCCATTGCAGACGACCTCATGCAGCAGTTTTCACCCATCCGCGTCCACGGCAAGGTCCACCGGATCGTCGGCCTGGTGGTCGAAGGCTCCTGCCCCCGCTCTTCCATCGGCTCGCTCTGCGAGATCATCCCACTCCAGGACAGCCCGCCCGTGCCCGCCGAGATTGTCGGCTACAGCAGCAACCGCGCCCTGCTGATGCCCCTGGGCGAACTCCGCGGCCTGGGCCCGGGCAGCCTGATTCGAGTACGCAAGGAACAGGCTACCATCAGCGTCGGCGAGGCCATGCTCGGCCGGGTGCTTGACGGCATGGCCCAACCCATGGATCAGGGGCCGCCCCTGTACCTGCCCCATGAAAAAGGGCTCTACACCCTGCCGCTCGGCCCCATGCGCCGCGAGACCATCACCGAGCCGCTCGATCTCGGCATCCGGGCGATCAATGGACTCCTGACCTGCGGCATCGGCCAGCGCATGGGCATCATGGCCGGATCGGGAGTGGGCAAGAGCGTGCTCCTGGGCATGATGGCCAAGTACGCCAAGGCCGACGTCAACGTCATCGCGCTGATCGGCGAACGCGGCCGCGAAGTCAAGGAGTTCATCGAGCGCGACCTGGGCAAGGAGGGCCTGGAGCACTCGGTGATTGTGGCCGTCACCTCGGACCAGTCGCCCCTGTTGCGTATGCGTGGCGCCTTTGTCGCCACTGCCATTGCCGAATACTTCTCCCAGCAGGGCAAGAACGTGCTCCTGATGATGGACTCGGTCACCCGCTTTGCCATGGCCATGCGGGAGATAGGGCTTTCCATCGGCGAGCCCCCCACCACCAAAGGCTACACTCCCAGCGTCTTCGCCACCCTGCCCAAGTTGCTGGAGCGGGCCGGCAACTTCCTGGAGCAGGGCTCGATAACCGGCCTGTACACCGTACTCGTCGATGGCGACGATCTCACCGAACCAGTGGCCGATTCGGTGCGCTCCATCCTTGACGGCCACATCGTGCTGTCACGGAGCATCGCCGCCAAAAATCATTATCCGGCCATCGACGTGATGATGTCCACCAGCCGCGTCATGCGCGACATCACCAGCGCCCGCCACCAGGAACTGGCCGGCAAGGCTCGCGGCGTCATGGCCGTGTACCGGGAATCCGAGGACCTGATCAACATCGGCGCCTATGCCGCCGGCAGCAACAAGAAGATCGACTACGCCATCTCCCGCATCGACGCCATCAACAACTTTCTTACCCAGGGGTTCGACGAACCCGCCCCCCTGGAAGAGACCCTCACCGCCCTGGGCGATCTGGTCAGCGACCGCGAGGGCGCCGAACGACGCAGACCGGGGCGCAGGGGGTTTGACCGGCGGCGCACCGATCCGCCGACGGATGACGCCTCATGAAACCCTTTACCCTGGGTGCGGTTCTCAAGTACCGCAAGCAACTCGAGGACAAGGCCAGGCAGCAGCTGTACCAGGCCGTGGAGGCCGAGGCAAGACTCGTCGAGGCCCTGCATGCGGTGCAGGAGGACCTGGCTGGACTCTATGTCAGCCTGGCGGCGGATCAGGAGCGCGGCACCACCGTGGACAGGCTGATCCTGTATGAGCACCGCATCGCCCTGGTCAAGGAACAAATGCAGAAGAGTAAGAAAGAGCTTCAGAAACAGCAGGTCCAGGTCGAAAAAAAAAGGCAGGCCCTGGTCAAGGCAAGCAAGGACAGAAAGGTCATGGAAAAACTGCGTGAGCAACAAACTGCGGCCTACAAGCAATACCTGGAGAAAAAGGAGGCCAACATGCTTGATGAAATCGCGGTGCTTTCCCATGAACGGAAACAGGGGTAGCCAAGCCGTCCTGCACCACGCCTTCACAATAACGACACCCGGGATTCGAATCCAAGGCGCTGTAATGAAAAAAATAATGTTGTATTCATGCATCCTCATCCTGCTCACCACAGCCCCTGCCTTGGCAGCGGAGGCGGCAACCCCGGCAGCGGCTACGGACGACCAGGAGCAAGTATACGGTTCCGTCGAGGAACGACGTCTGCGGGAGGCCATCGAGGGCGGTGAACACTCTGCCCTGGCGAGAGAACGGGAAAACCTGGAAGACAGGAAAAAGGAACTTAAGAGACTGGAGGAGGAGGTCGATAAGAAATTAGAGCAGCTCAATCAGCTTCGCCTGAGTGTGGAAAAACTGCTCGCGGAAAAGGATGCCGCCGAGCAGAAACAGATCCAGGCGCTGGCCAAATTGTACGAAAAGATGACCGCAGACAAGGCCGCAACCGTCCTGGCCACGGTCGATCAGGGATTGGCCGTCGCCATCCTCAAACAGATGAAAACCAAATCAGCCGCAAAGATACTTAACTCCATGGAAAGGGAAAAGGCGGCCAAAGTGACCACCGGCATCTCAACCCTCGACACGGAATAGATCATGCAACCGTTCCCCATCATCTCCTCCGATCTGTTCGTCCCCGGTCCGGCGGCCTCCATGCCGTCCGCCACAACCGGGTCGGAAGGCGATTTCGCCTCGGCCCTGGCTACCGCGGCCAACAGTCAGCAAGGCAACGGCGCGCAGACAGCAGCACTGGGCGCTGGCAGGGATGGCCGCCTTTCGGGGCAACAGCCCGCCCGCCTCGACGAGGCCGCGACTCCGGGTGCGTTCACCGATGCCGATCCGCAGGAGTTGGACACATCCCTGAACGGAGCCGCCGGAGCCGCCAACTTGGTTCTGCACTTTCCCCAGTGGAGCGCCTCCGGGACCGGGCTTGCCACCAGTGCCGCCATCACCAGGGACTTGCCCGAACAGTCGGCTGTCATGCAATTGCTCTCCGCCATTGCCATGAACAGGAGCGAGACTGCGGTCGGGGAATCGCTGGCCGGAACTCCGACCCAAAACGGCGCGTTTCTCCTCAACGGGATGGATATCGAACAATCGGTTCCCCAGCCAACCCAGTCAACGCTGCAAACCATGGCGCCCCCGGTGCAGCAGACGCAGGCCGCGACGCCCCAAACGGTGGTAACCACAGCCTTGACGGGTGAGGTCGTGGAGGCCGCGATTTCTGGTGATGCGGAACCAAGCACGCCGGAAACCATCGCCACAGGAAAGACAACCAACGACGTCACCGTGCTGACCGCGACCATCCTGCCCACAGCCGTATCGGCTGCGAACAGGCAAACTGCAACCCCGCGCGCCGCCACCCCCGAAGACGCAGGCGTGTTTGTTCAGAAGGAAACAAGCCAGGTGGTGGTCACTTCGCAGGCAGTCACTGATGAGCAGGCGCCGCAAGCCGCGGCGGCCGGCAGCGGCGCAGTCCCAGGCAGCGAGACCAGCGGGATTCGCCAGGAGATCAACGGCGACTTTCTCCGCAGTAATCTGCCCGACGCGATCGCTGACGTCACCGCGGACGACAATTCCAGCCAGCAGCAAGATCAGGCCGGCGACAAGGGGCAGAACAATGGCTCTTCCGCCAACAGTGCCGGACAATCGTCAAGCGAACAGATGCTGGCGCAGCGGGCGCAGGTGACCACTGCCCAGGACGGCCAGCCTCTGCTCTTTGCCCACCAGCTGGATTCGTCACAGTCCGCCGCGATTGGGTCGACCACCCCAGCCAGCTCCGATCCCTCCATGGTTCGATTGCCCTCCGGAGCGATGGTGCCCGAGGGGACCGTGATGGACCAGATGATCTCCCATTTCGCCATGAACAAACGGCTGGAGACCAGCACCGTCAATCTCCGACTGCACCCCCAGGAACTGGGTGAGCTGCGCATGGAGATCAAGGTGGAGCAGGACAACATCAAGGCCCACATCATCGCCCAGAATCCCCATGCCCAGGAAATGATCGACCGCCACCTGCCGCGTCTCCGCGAGGCCCTGGAACAGCAAGGCCTACATCTTGCCCAGGTCGAGGTGACCCTGGCCGCCAATGACAGAACCGACAGCCAGGCTTTTCAGGACAATCTGAGCCAGAACCTGATGAACCGCACCCTGAAAAACAAATCGCCCCAACCGGCTTTCCCCCTGCGTGCGGGCGAGGAAACCGGGGAAGCGGTCCAGGCGCCCAGGACCCTGAGCGTCATGGTCTGAGATCGGGAGGAACAACAATGGCAACTATCTCGGAAATCACTCAAAACACCGCGACAACTGCTACCAAGACCAGCACCAGCAACACCCTGGGCCAGGAACAGTTTCTGACCCTGCTGGTCGCCCAGCTGCAGAATCAGGACCCGCTCAATCCGGCCGACGCCACCGAGTTCACAGCCCAGCTGGCCCAGTACAGCCAGTTGGAACAGCTGTTCAACCTCAATGACGCCATGGACAATCTGGCAACAGCCCAGACCAATTCGCAGAAGGTCGCGGCACTGAGCCTGATGGGCAAGGAGGTGGTGGTCGAGGATTCGGAATTCTCCTTCGATGGTTCCGCAACACAGATCGGATATGTGGTGGATGGTCCTGCCAGCGAAATCACTCTGCAGATAAAGAACAACTCCGGAGTGGTGGTGGATACCATCAAAGCCAGTGAGACTGGCCAAGGGCAGCATTTCCTGACATGGGATGGCACTGACAACAGCGGCAACGCACTCGCCCCGGGTGAGTACAACATTGTGATCAATGCCAAAAGCGCCAGCGCCGATGCCACGGTCGAAGTTTCGCCTCTGGTGCGCACCAAGGTCACCGGCGTTGACCTGAGCGGCAGCGACCCCATGATCATCACCAAGACGGGCGAGTTCACCATTGCCAGCATTCACGGCGTTTACGACGCCAGCGAGGATACGGCGGCGGATTCGCAGAAAACGACCGATGCGGAAGCCGATGCGACGGCAGCGACCGCCTCGGCGACCACAGCGTCAACCGGGACGGCGACGACCGACGAGGCGCTGGAAGAAATCATCTCCGAAGCAACGGACGGCGCGGGGATAATTGAAGGGAGCGCGACAGAGACGACAGCCAAATAATCAAGACCGGTCGTCACTGTTTCTCCTATTTGCAACACACAATCAATTATCCATTTTTCATAGACCACGCAGGAGGTTGTAATGGGCATCCAAAGCGCCATGTTCAGCGGCATCAGTGGGTTAAACGCCAACTCTCAAGCCATGAGCGTCATCGGCAACAACTTGGCCAACGGGAATACACTGGGATTCAAAGCCTCACGAACTGTCTTTTCTGACCTTTTATCTAGCACTATAAATGGCTCAGGAGGGACCTCACAGGTTGGCCGAGGTGTTGGTGTTTCCAGTGTTGATTATATTTTCAGTCAAGGAACATTTGAAACAACATCATCAGGAACAGATGTAGCTATTGAAGGGAATGGATTTTTTGTGCTTAGAGAGGAAGATAGCCAATCCATATATTACAGCAGGGCCGGTTCGTTCAACTTTGATAAAGAAGGCAATCTCGTTAACCCTGAAGGATATGTGGTTCAAGGAAAACTCTTTGACCCCATCAACAACGACACCCTTCTCCCCTTAGATCCAACCGATGTAAAAGTTAATAACTTCGGATTGGTTGCTGCAACTCCAACAACCGAATTGACATTCACCACGAATCTTGATTCAGCATCAACAGAAATTGGCGCCGGTTTGATTGACCCTACCGATCAAACTACTTTTAACTATTCAGCTTCTTCTCAAATTTACGATTCGTTGGGAAATCAACATTTAGTCACAGTTTACTGGAGGCTTGTTGATTCAGCGACAAACTTATGGAATATGGGCTATACAGTTGATAACAATAATGCACTTCCAATTCCAGTGCTTGCCAACCCTCTTCAATTCAACAATACTGGTGACATACCAGATGCAGATCTTGATGGAGAGCCAGATATAATTGGAGAATTGATCAACTTGCCGAATTGGAACAATGGCGCTCTACAACCTCAACAGATGACAATTAATTTCAATTGCACACAGTATAACAGTGAATCTGTGGTTATCGGACAAGAACAAAATGGAAAGGGGGCAGGTTCTCTCACTGACGTTGCCATAAACGGAGATGGAATAGTTGTCGCTTCATATTCAAATGGAGATAGCATTAATATTGCTCAATTAATATTGGCCAAGTTTCAGAACGCAGGAAAGCTTGAATTAGCTGGCTCTAACCTTTTCCGAGCCAACGATGAAGTTGGAACGATCAGAGTCGGTACACCTGGAGCGGAGCTGGGGAGTTTGTTTACCAATTCACTTGAACAATCCAACGTCGACATGGGGCAGGAGTTCGTGAAAATGATCACCACGCAACGAGGTTTCTCCGCCAATTCCAAGATCATCACCACGGTCGATGAGATGCTGGGCGAACTGATCAACCTCAAGCGTTAAGCCGGGTCAATATTCCGACTCAAGGCCGCCCCGGGACGCATTCCCGGCGCGGCCTTTTTTCGTTCCTACCTGCGCCGCTGCAGGCAGGTTGCGATCCACTGTTCCGTGGCCTCGGCTGGCACTCTACTTGCAAACTTGTCATTGACCTGGATTTTCGGTACACTCGGACCGCATACATCAACCGACCCCCTCAACCTGCTGGCGCCGCATAGAAAGCAAGCATGGATATCGCAACCATACTCGGGATAGTCATTTCCTTTGCCCTGATGATCTGGGCCATCCTCATGGGCGGCCCCTTGAGCATCTTTATCGATGTGCCCTCCATTGCCATCGTGTTCGGCGGCACGGCAGGCGTAATCTTGATCAACTTTCCCCTGGCCGACGTCATCGGCACCATAGGCATTTTCAAGAAAACGGTGTTGATCAAGGAGGCGGACACCAACAAATTGATCGCCCAGATGATGGAGTTCGCCAACAAGGCGCGCAAGGGCGGCATTCTCTCGCTCCAGGATTCCATCGACTCCACCGAGGACAAATTCATGGTCAAGGCTCTGCAGATGGCTGTGGATGGCCAGGAACCGACAGACCTGAAAAACATGCTCCTGGTCGAAATCGACAACATCGCCGCCCGCCACAGCAACGGGGCCCAGATCCTGGACACCATGGGAGCCATCGCCCCGGCCATGGGCATGGTCGGTACGCTCATCGGCCTGGTGCAGATGCTGCAGAACATGAGTGACCCGGCAGCCATCGGTCCGGCCATGGCCGTGGCCCTGCTCACCACCTTTTACGGCGCGGTCCTGGCCAACATCCTGTTCATTCCCATGGCCGGCAAGCTGAAAACCAGGTCGAAGACCGAAGTCCTGCAGAAAACGGTGATCACAGAGGGCATGGAATCGATCCTCGCCGGAGAAAACCCGCGGATCATGGAACAAAAACTCCATGCCTATATCGCTCCCAAGAAGCGTGAATCGGTGTTCAACAAATAATACGGCGGAAGACCCATGGCCAAAGAACCAGAATGCCCGCCCCCCGGATTGCCCATGTGGATGGCGACCTACAGCGATCTGGTGACGCTGCTGCTCACCTTCTTCGTTCTCCTCCTGACCATGGCGAGCATGGACCCAACCAAGTTCGTGCAGGCAAAAACCTCGATCGAAGATGCCTTTGGCTGGAGCACCAAGGCCGCACCCGTCCCTTTCTCGGTTCCGATCATTCCGTCGCCGCCCAAGGCCAAGATGAGCCCCATCCCCAGACAGGCGCCCATCCAGTATTTCAAGCGCATCAAGACAGATCTGGAAATGACCAAACTTGACGCCCAAGTCGAGGCCATACAAAAGGATAACGATTCCATAATTCTGCGTATCCATGAGTCTATCATCTTCGAGAGGGGGCAGGCCACGATCAACCCAGCCTCGTATCCGGTGCTGCGCAAGATTGCCGATATTGTCAGGCCGTTGCCCATGACCATGCGCATCGAGGGGCATACCGACAGCACCCCTCTGGGCGCCGGCCAAAGAACCAACTGGGACCTGTCCGTTGACCGCGCCGTGGCGGTCCTGTCCTTTTATCACCGCGGCGACATGTTTGCCCTGGACCGGATGTCAGCCGTCGGCTACGGCGACAGCCGGCCGATCGCGCCCAACGCCTCGGAGGAAGACCGCGCCAAAAACCGGCGGGTCGATTTTATTCTCCGCAGCAGCCGGCCCGCTGATCAGGATGGCAAACAGGTTACCCCCATCCCCTTCTAAGCGACAACCACACGAGGATCAACCATGGCCGAAAAGGAAAAATCGAAGGAAGAGGCGGGCAAGGGCGGCGGCAAAAAAAAGCTGATCATCATCATTGCCGCCGCGCTCGTCCTCCTCCTGGCCGGAGGCGGGGCTGGGTACTACTTCCTCGTGCTCAAACCGGCGCAGGAGAAAAAGGCCGAGGAGAGCAAGGCCGCGGCCCTGGTCAAGGCAGTGCCTGACGAGGCTAAGGTCGGCCCCATGGTGGAAATCAAGGAGTTCGTGGTCAACATTATCGGCACCGACACCCCCCACTATGTCAAGGCCTCGCTCAGCCTTGAGCTGGACAAGGACACCACCCTGGATGAGGTCAACAAGCGCATGCCCCAGATCCGCGACGCCATCTTGCTGCTCATCGGCAACAAGACCTTCGAGGAGCTACAGGACATCCAGGGCAAGAACCAGGTCAAGGCGGAATTGAAGAGCAAGATCAACTCCTTTCTCAAGAGCGGCAAGGTCAACAACGTCTATCTCACCGATTTCGTGGTGCAGTAACCCGCATGGAACCGATACTCACCAGGGAGGAAATCGCTGATCTACTCTCGGCCATCAAGGCCGGCAGGATCTCCACCGATTTCATCGAGGACGGCCCAAGCAAGCCCGGCCGCCTGGTCCACGCCCACGATCTCGACCTGTTCCGCACCTACGAACGCGGTCATGACAGCGGCGAGATGCGCGTTCCCAACCTGGACATCATCCTCGACAGCTTTGCCCGCAACTTCGGCATCAACCTGACCAACACCCTGCAGCGTAACTTCACGGTGGAACGGGAAGCCATCGTGACCAATTCCTTTCAGCAGAGCCTCCGGGATCTGGAAAACCAGGGAGCCGTTGGCATCTACACCATTACCCCGCTCAAGTATGGCGGCCTGTTCCATTTCGACAATCTGCTGTCGTTCTCCCTGCTCGAGATCATGCTCGGCTCCGCCCAGGCCAGCGAATCGCTGACGCCGGACCGACAACTGACCACCATCGAGATGGCCATCCTCAAGACGACCATGAACGCCATCTCCAATGAACTGCAGAAGGCATTCAAGCCCATTATCGAACTGTTGGCCTACCTGACCAAGGTGGAGAACAACTACCGTCTGGTCAGCATCGTCGATCCGGACACCGAGGTTCTAGTCACCCGCTTTATCGTCCATATCGCCGGAGAGCCGGTCGGCCAGATGCGGTTCATTGTTCCCTATCTCACTCTGGAACCTCTGCGCGACAAGTTCAAGGCCCTGGTCACCATGTCCCAGGCCGCCTCCGCCAATTGGGCGAAGTTTTTCGCCCACGAGGTGCAGGAAGTGGAGAGCGAGGTTTCGGCGCGCTCGGGCCAGATCAGCATGAGCATCCGCAAACTCCTGGCCCTCAAGCCGGGCGACATCATCAACCTGCCGTACAATCCGGACCAGCCGCTGACCATCATGGTCGAGGACCAGCCGCTCTTTCTTGCCATTGCCGGCGAGCGTAACGGCAAGCGTGCCTTTCATGTGACCGGCCGGTACAGCAACAGATCAGGAGGCATTCATGGCGACAGCTGACGCATCGGGCCAGCGCGCGGCGCATACCCTTAATCCCGAGGAAACCGCCGAACTGCTGCGGGAAGAAGCCGGTCCCGGCCTCCGCCGCAACGGCCAGGATCAGCAGGCAACCCGAGACCTGGAGTTCCTCTTCGACGTGCCCCTGCAGGTCTCCGTGGAGGTGGGCCGGGCCAGGATTCTGCTCAAGGATCTGCTGCAGATGGGCGAAGGCTATGTGGTCGAGTTGGACAAGCTGGCCGGCGAACCCCTTGATCTCTACGTCAACGCGCGGCTCATCGCCCGCGGCGAGGCGGTCCGGGTGGGCGACAAGTTCGGCATCAAGCTGACGGAGGTGGTCAGCCAGACCGACCGCCTGGAAAAACTGGGATAAACCATGCGTGCGGCCATCTTCCTGCTGCCCGTTCTCCTGCCGAACCCGGCCCTGGCTGCGGAAACCCTTTCCATGGGCTCGGCGGCGCTGCGGATGACCTGGGCACTGCTGGTGGTCGTCGGATTGATTCTGGCCATCTACGGGCTGGCGCGACGCCGGCTCTTCCTGGGCAAGACTGGGGGGAGCGTCATCAATATCCTCGCCATGCGGCCGCTGATGCCCAAATCGACTCTGGCCCTGGTGGAAGTGCGCGGCCGGGAATACCTGCTGGGGGTCAGCGCCAGCGGCATTCACCTGCTGGCCGAGGTCCCGGCCAAGGCCGGCGAGGCGCAGCCGGTATTCGACCAGGTACTGGCGGAGCAACAGCAATGAAGCGACTGGCAACGGCCGTCTTCCTGCTGTCTCT
>CAZFPV010000002.1:0-5726 GCA_964521155.1 uncultured Desulfobulbus sp.
TGCCTGCGCCATTGGCCGGGTGCTGGTCGAGGCTGGGGTCACGGTGATCCATGTGGTGCGCAGCGAGCAGCGGGCTGAGACCGCGGCCTGGCTCTTTCCCGCAAGCCCGGTCTTCTGCTGCGACGTCGAGGAGGAGGCCAATATCGTCCGGGTGCGGGACGAGATCGCGGCCCAGGTGGACGGGCCCATCGACGGGATCGTCCATTCGATCGCCTTTGCCAACTATACCGAAGGGATGCAGCCGTTTCACCAGACGTTGAAGCGGGATTTTCTTCAAGCCATGGACATTTCCTGCTTTTCGTTCATCAGCATTGCCAACCATTTTCGCGACCTGCTTGCCCACCAGGCCTCGCTGGTGACCATCTCCATCTCCACCACCCGCATGGCGGCCGAGAATTACGGCTACATGGCCCCGGTCAAGGCAGCGCTGGAATCGTCGCTCTGCTTTCTCGCCAAAAGCTTTTCCGCCTTCTCCGAAGCGCGCTTCAACGCGGTCTGCCCCGGCCTGTTGAAGACCTCCGCCTCGGCGGGCATTCCCGGGTACATCGACAGCTACCTCTTCGCCGAGCAGGCCACCCTGCGTAAGCGGGCCCTGGAGACGCGCGAGGCCGCCGATGTGGCCGCCTTTCTGCTGTCGCCGCGTGCCTCCGGGATCAACGGCCAGTGTCTGGTGGTCGATGCCGGCATGGGGGTGAACTATTTCGACGCAGCTATCGTCAGGCGGACGGTCGGCTGACGTTTGCCCTTGTGGCGCGTCGTTTTCTTTGGAGGCCCTGATATGCAGCCCGTACAGATATTCGCCCGTCTCTGGGATATGCTCAGGCACACCAAGGATGTCTTTCTCTCGCCGACCACGCCGCTCTCGGTCAAGATTGTGCTGGCGCTGGGGCTGCTCTACACCCTTTCCCCCTACGACCTCATCCCCGAGTGGGTGCCAGTGTTCGGGGTGATGGACGACCTGGCTCTGGCCGCCCTGCTGATCGCCTGGGCCAACCGTTTCAAGACCCCCAAAGGATGATGGCTGTCTGATGCGCTACGACAAGGTGTGCCTGCATGCGTTTGGCTATGTTCTGCCACCGGTGGAGTTGACCTCGGCCGAGATCGAGGAGCGGCTGCAGCCCCTGTACGAGCGGTTGAAACTGCCGGTTGGCCGGCTCGAACTTATGACCGGGATACATGCCCGGCGGTTGTGGCCGCCGGGGACGCGGCCTAGCGACGGCGCCGCCGCAGCGGGACGGATGGCCATCGAGCGCTCGGGCGTTGCGGCCGAGAACCTCGGCTGCCTGCTCTTCACCTCGGTGAGCCGCGACATGATGGAGCCGGCCACGGCCTCCTTTGTCCACCGCAGTCTGGGGTTGCCCGAGTCCTGTCTGCTGTTTGACATCTCTAATGCCTGCCTGGGCTTCCTCGACGGCATGATCACGCTCGCCAACATGATCGAATTGGGACAGGTCCGGGCCGGCCTGCTGGTAGCCGGGGAAACCGCCGAGGACCTGATCCACTCCACCCTGGCCCACCTGCTCGCAGACCGCAGCCTGACCAGGAAGAGCATCAAGCCGCTGTTCGCCTCCCTGACCATCGGTTCCGGCGCGGTGGCCGTGGTCATGACCAGCCGCGAGTTTTGCGACAGCGGTCATCGCCTGCGCGGCGGGGCCTGTCGCGCCAACACCCGCTTCAATAACCTCTGCCAGGGCGGCCAGAACGCAGAGCAGGGGACGCTGATGTCCACCGATTCGGAGATGCTGCTGGAAAAGGGGATCGAGACGGCCGCAGCCTGCTGGCAGGACTTTCAGCAAGAACTGGACTGGCGGGCGGAGGATGTCGACTGTTTCTTCTGTCACCAGGTCGGGCGGGCCCACGCCCAGCAACTGTTCGCCACCCTTGCGCTTGACCCGACAAAGAACTTCGAGACCCTGCCCATGCTCGGCAACGTCGGCTCGGTTTCCGCGCCCATCACCATGGCCATGGGCATCGATCAGGGCATACTGGCGCACGGCCAGCGGGCTGCGGTGCTGGGGATCGGCTCGGGCATCAACTCGCTCATGCTGGGGATCGACTGGTGACGCCGCCGGCCGGCCCGCTTGCTGAGTATCCCTTTACGCCCCGGTTCATCGAGGTGGCCGGCGGCCACCGCCTGGCCTATCTCGACGAGGGGCAGGGCGAGCCGGTGGTCATGGTTCACGGCAATCCATCCTGGTCCTACCTCTATCGCAACCTGGCCGGCGCCCTTCGCGGCCGCTGGCGCTGCATCGTTCCCGACCATCTGGGCTGCGGGTTTTCCGACAAGCCAGCCGACTACTCCTACCGTTTGGCCGACCACATCGACAACCTGGACCAGTTGCTGGATGCGCTTGGCATCGAACGCTGCCGCCTGGTGGTGCACGACTGGGGCGGGGCCATTGGTATGGGCTGGGCCACCCGGTATCCGGAGCGTGTTGTCACAACCGTGGTGCTCAATACCGCCGCATTTCGCTCAACAAGGATGCCGTGGCGGATCGGCGTCTGCCGCGTGCCGCTGCTGGGTGCGCTGCTGGTTCGCGGGCTGAACGGTTTTGCCCGCGGGGCCACGGTGATGGCAGTGACTCGGCCGATGCGGCCCGAGATCGCTTGCGGCTTTCTCGCCCCCTACGACAGTTGGGCCAACCGCGTGGCCCTGCACCGGTTCGTGCAGGACATCCCCATGGCTCCGAAGCACCCTTCCTGGTCGACCCTGGTGGCGGTCGAGCAGGGGCTGGCTGGGCTTGCCGATAAACCGATGCTCATCTGCTGGGGCGGCCGTGATTTCTGTTTCAATACGGCCTTCTACCGGGAATGGCTGCAGCGCTTTCCCCGGGCCGAGGCGCATTATTTCCAGGAGGCCGGGCATTATCTGCTCGAGGACGCCTTTGCCC
Organism: uncultured Desulfobulbus sp.; assembly: GCA_964521155.1. Taxonomy (GTDB): domain Bacteria; phylum Desulfobacterota; class Desulfobulbia; order Desulfobulbales; family Desulfobulbaceae; genus Desulfobulbus. Next base: position 2,892 of record CAZFPV010000002.1, read on the forward strand.
CGATTCTGCCGTTGATCGAGCGGTTTCTGGCAGAGGCGGGCTGAATTATGGGTGGGTACAACATCGCCGGCGTCCTACGCCTGGTCGCACGCGACCAGGGCGAGCGGACTGCACTGGTGGCCCGTGCGGGGAAAGGATGGCGGCAGTGGAGCTTTGCTCAAGTCTTGGCCAGCACCCAAGGGTTTGCCGCCGCGCTGCAGGCGCAGGGGGTGCGGCAGGGCGACCGAGTGATGCTCATGGTCCGGCCCTCCATGGAGTTCCTCTGCCTGACCTTTGCTCTCTTCCATCTCGGTGCGGTGGTCATCCTGATCGACCCGGGCATGGGCTACCGCAACCTCCTGCGCTGCATTGGCTCGGTCCGGCCCGACATCCTGGTGGGCATCCCTGCGGCCATTGTCTTCAGCCACCTGTTTCGCGGCCCGTTCCGGACGGTGCGGAGGCGGATCGGCCTGGGCCGCCTGCAGGCAACGATACGGCGTGCACCGACCGCGGGCGGTTCGTCGCCAGCCGCTTTTTCTGCCGATCCCGAGGAGCTGGCCGCCATCATCTTCACCACCGGCTCCACCGGCCCGCCCAAGGGGGTGCGCTACACCCACGGCATCTTCCATGCCCAGTTGGAGCTGATCCGCGATTACTACGGCATTGGCCCGGGCGACGTCGATCAGCCCGGGTTTCCGCTCTTTGGCCTGTTTGCCGCCGCGCTCGGCGCCATGGCCGTGATTCCGGACATGGACCCGACCCGGCCGGCCCAGGTCGATGCGGAGAAATTCGTGCGCACGATTCAGGAGTACGGCGTGACCTACTCTTTCGGCTCACCGGCCATCTGGAATGTGGTCAGCCGGTATTGCCTGGATCGCGGCATCGTCCTGCCGGTGCGCACGGTGCTGATGGCCGGCGCCCCGGTGCCGGGCCATCTCGTCGAGCGGGTCAGCCTCATCCTGCCCAAGGACGCGCTGATATACACCCCCTACGGGGCTACCGAAAGCCTGCCCGTGGCCTGCATCGAGGGGCGTGAAATTCTCGCCGAGACCTGGCCCCTTACCCGGCAGGGCAGAGGCGTTTGCGTCGGCCGTGCCCTGCCGGCCATGACCATCCGGATCATTGAGCCGGTGGAGGGGCCGATCGCTTCCTGGCAGGAAGTGCGCCAGCTGCCGCCGGGCGAGGTCGGCGAGATTGTCGTCCAGGGTCCGGTGGTCACGCGGAGTTATGACGGCAATGAGGTGGAGACCCGGTTGGCTAAAATCGCCGATGGCGATAGATTCTGGCACCGGATGGGAGACATCGGTTGTCTCGATGACCAGCAGCGGTTGTGGTTCCGCGGCCGCAAGGCCCATCGCGTTGAGACCCAGGCTGGGATACTGGACACCATCTGCTGCGAGGCGATTGTCAACGAGCACCCGCAAGTCCGCCGCTCGGCCCTGGTTGGGTTAGGTCCCCGGGGACGGCAGACGCCAGTATTGATTGTCGAGCCCGTCGGGCCGGTGACCGACCCGGAGGGCCTGTTTGGCGAGTTGCGACAGCTGGTGCTGGCCCATCCGCACACGGCGATGATCGAGCGGTTTCTCATCCATCGATCCTTTCCCGTGGACATCCGTCACAATGCCAAGATCTTCCGCGAGCAACTGGCCGCCTGGGCCTGCAAGCAGGTCCAACTGCCCTGCGGCTGATAAGCGCATCTCCTTCCGGTCGGAGGGAAAACAGAGGTTGGAAGCAGGCATAACAGTGATAAAGCACCGGGGAGGGCGATAATGGACAGGGTGCTGGTGACCGGCGGTGGTGGGTTTATCGGCCAGGCGCTGGTGCGCCAACTGGTCGAGCGAGGCGTTGATGTGGCGGTGATCGGCCGCAATCCCTACCCGCACCTGGAGGTGCTGGGGGTCCGCTGCCACCGGGGCGATATCCGTGACCTGGCCGCGTTGACGCGGGTTCTGGCCGGTCGGGACACCGTTTTTCACGTTGCTGCCAAGGCCGGCGTCTGGGGGCCGCGACAGGAATACTATGCAATCAACCTGGATGGAACCGCGAACGTTATAGAAGCCTGCCGCCGCAACAGCGTCGAGCATCTGGTGTTCACCTCGACTCCCTCGGTGGTCTTTGACCGGCGCGGGCTGGAGGGCGCCGATGAAACCACGCCGTATGCCACCAGGCCGCTGTGCCATTATGCGGCCAGCAAGATCGCGGCAGAGCGACTGGTGCTGGCTGCTAACACGCCGGGGCTCCGCACCGCGGCCATCCGACCCCACCTGGTCTGGGGGCCAGGTGACCAGCATCTCATTCCCAGGCTGCTGGCGCGCGGTCGGGCTGGGGAACTGGCGATCATCGGTTCGGGAACAAATCGGGTGGACATCACCTACATCGACAACGTGGTTCATGCCCATCTGCTGGCAGCGGATAACCTGTGTTCCTCAGGGAGGGCGGCCGGGCACGCCTTCTTCATTGGTCAGGAGGGTCCGGTCAGCCTGTGGCGTTGGATCAACAACCTCTTCACCCGTCTGGAGATTCCCCCAGTGACTCGACAGGTTCCGTTTCGGGCGGCCTACTGCATCGGCATGATGCTGGAAGTGGTGCATGCCCTGTTCCGACCGGGTCGCGAACCGAAGATGACCCGGTTCGTCGCCCATCAGTTGGCGGACTCGCACTGGTTCGGCCACCGAAAGGCGCAGCAGGTGCTTGGTTATCGGCCTCTGGTGAGCACCGAGGAAGGGTTGGCGAGGCTGGTGCACTCGCTGCACACATGAGCAAGGCTCCCTGGCAGTAAAAAAAGACTGAGAATCTCGTTGGCATTTTAACGGGCATACAGTATTTTCCTGCCAATTCTTCCATGAGGGGCCAGGC
>CAZFPV010000002.1:5736-7204 GCA_964521155.1 uncultured Desulfobulbus sp.
ATGTTTTACGCGCTGGTTTGCACCATCCCGTGCCCCGGGACCAACAAGGATAATTGAAAAACCCCATAAGTTTTATTTAAAAAGATTTGACAGTCGGACCAATTTTCAGTAGTTATCCTTGCGGCAGGTGAACCGCCATTCACTTTCGTGTGTGGGCGGTGAAGATATTTTTATGTAATGTGAGGTGGTTAGTATGATTTCAATTGATGTTACACTGCTCATGCACATTATCAATATGATTGTGTTGATGCTGGTCCTCAACGCAATCCTCTACAAGCCGGTGCTCGGCATTCTGGAGCAGCGGGCGCGGAAGGTTGCCGCCCTCAACGATGACGTGGCCCAGTATGAAGAGAGCGCACGGCAGCGCCAGGCCGAACTCGACAAAAAGATGCGCGAGGCCAGCAACAAGGCCAAGAAGGCGCTTGATGGCGCCCGTTCCCAGGCGCAGGCGGCCGGCGCGGAGAAGCTGGCAGTCATCCGCAAGGAGTCCGACAGTATCAAGGAGAAGCAACTGGCCGATCTTCGGTCCCAGATTGAGGTGGCCAGAAAAGAGTTGCGGGATAACGCTGCCGGGTTCGCCCAGGCAATGGCTAGCAAGATACTTGGAAGGAGTCTGGACGCATGAGAGAGGGGATGAAGCACTTGATTCGATCGGTGATGCTGGCGATGATGATCGCCGCGTTGCCGTCGGCGCTGATCGCGGCCACGGACAGTCATGCGCCGGCCGCGCAGCAGGAGATGAAGGCGGAGGCGCATGCCGCCCCGGCCACAGGCCATGCGCCGGCCGTGGACGCTCACGGCTCCAAGGCCGAGGCTGGTCATGGCGAGGCCCATGCCAGCAACCCGCTGGCGCCTGAAAAACTGAAGGATCTGTTCTGGCGCCTGGCCAACTTTCTGGCCTTGGTAGTGATCCTGGTTAAATTCCTGGGCAAGCCGGTCATGGCCGGGCTCACCGGCCGCCAGCAGCAGATCCGTGAGGAACTGGACGACTTGACCCGCCGGCGCGACGAGGCCGAGGCGTCCTACAAAGAGTTCGAGGTCCGGTTGGCCGGCATGGAGCGAGAGATGGAGCGGGTGGTCGAGAAGGCCATCGCCCAGGCCCAAAGCGAGAAGGAGCGGATTCTGGCCGAGGCCGAACGGACGGCCGCGGATATTAAGCGTCAGGCCGAAGCTGCAATACAAACTGAACTGGAAGACGCGAAGCGATTGCTGCGCGAGGAAGTTGCCGAGCAGGCCGCGGTAATGGCTGAGGAGTTGATCGTCAGGAATCTGACCCCCGCGGATCAGATCGCGATCACTGAACAGTATCTTGAGCGAGTGGGTGCGGTACAGTGAGACAGACAATATTAGCCCGACGATACGCGAAAGCGCTCTTCTCCCTCGGGAAGGAGCAGGGGAAGACGGAAGAATACAGCGCCACGCTGCTTGGCATTGCCGCGCTCTACGACGACGGCGCTGCCGGCATAGG
>CAZFPV010000002.1:7214-23375 GCA_964521155.1 uncultured Desulfobulbus sp.
AATCCGCTCTATCCGCTGGAGATCCGGCAGAAGGTGATGGCCAGGATCGCCGAGTCGGTGCAGGCCGACGCCATCATGACTGGCTTTCTCAACCTGCTCATCGAGAAGAAACGCGCCGACATCCTGCCTGACATCGCCCATGAGATGCGGGTCATGGTGGACAAGGACCAGAACATCAGCCATGGCTCCATCGTTTCAGCTATTGCCCTTGATCAGGCATTGCTGGACAAGATTCAGGGCACGCTGGAAAAATTGACAGGCAACAGAGTTATACTTGAAACCCAGGTCGATCCGTCCATTATAGGCGGCATTATAGCCAAGGTAGGTGACTTGGTGCTGGACGGAAGTATAAAGACGCAACTTAATGGATTAAAGGAATCTATCAAGGGGAGAGAATAGGCAATGCAGATCAAAGCCGAAGAAATCAGCCAGATCATCAAAGATCAAATTGCTGGCTATAAGAAGGATATCGACCTGAAAGAAACCGGTACCGTCCTGTCCGTCGGCGACGGTATCGCTCGCGTGTATGGCGTCGAGAACTGCCAGGCCATGGAGCTGCTCGAGTTTCCGGGAAATATCTTCGGACTGGCCCTGAACCTTGAAGAGGACAACGTCGGTTGCGCTGTTCTTGGCGATGTCCGCGACATCAAGGAAGGCGACTTGGTCAAGCGGACAGGCAAGATTGCCATGGTGCCGGTCGGACCGGAGATGGAAGGTCGCGTTGTTGACGGCATCGGCCAGCCCATTGATGGTAAAGGCCCGATCACAGCCAAGGAGACGCGGCGCATCGAGGTTATCGCCCCCGGCGTTATCGCCCGTAAGAGTGTGCATGAACCCTGCTACACTGGCGCTAAAGCTGTCGACGCCATGACCCCGGTTGGTCGCGGGCAACGCGAACTGGTCATCGGCGACCGCCAGATCGGCAAGACCGCGCTGTGTGTTGACGCCATCATTGCCCAGAAAGATACCGATGTTCACTGTATTTATGTGGCCATTGGACAGAAGAAATCGACCGTGGCCCTGGTCGTTGAGAATCTGCGCAAGCACGGCGCCATGGAGTACACCACCGTGGTGGCGGCATGCGCCTCTGATCCCGCACCGATGCAGTACGTCTCCGCTTTTGCCGGTTGCGCCATGGGCGAGTACTTCCGTGATAACGGCCAGCATGCCCTGATCATCTACGACGATCTCTCCAAGCAGGCTGTTTCCTACCGCGAACTTTCCCTGCTGCTCCGTCGTCCTCCTGGACGTGAAGCTTATCCCGGCGACATTTTCTTCAACCACTCCCGTTTGCTCGAGCGCGCATCTAAGCTGAGCGATGAGCTTGGCGCCGGTTCGCTGACCGCATTGCCCATTATTGAGACCCAGGCAGGCGACGTCTCGGCCTTCATCCCGACCAACGTTATTTCGATCACTGACGGACAGGTGTACCTGGAGCCAAGTCTATTCTTCGCTGGCGTCCGTCCTGCCATTAACGTCGGCCTCTCTGTCTCCCGTGTTGGCGGCGCCGCCCAGGTCAAGGCCATGAAACAGGTCGCAGGTACGCTCCGGCTCGACCTTGCCCAGTATCGTGAGCTTGCGGCTTTTGCCGGTTTTGGTTCCGACCTTGACGCCGCCACCCAGGCCCAACTGACCCGCGGTGAACGTCTTGTCGAAATCCTCAAGCAGCCACAGTACCAGCCGCTGCCCATGGAAAAGCAGGTCACCATTATTTTTGCCGGCACCAAGGGCTTCCTCGACAAATTCCCGGTCAACACTCTGGCTGACTACGAGAAGGAAATGTACGCCTACATCGAAGCCAATGAGCCCAGCATCTTTGCCGAATTGAAGGAGAAACAGATCATTTCTCCCGAACTTGACGAGAAAATGAAGAAGACACTGGCATCCTTTGGCGAGACCTTCAAAGCGACAAAGGGCCTGAACTGAGCACAAGGGTAAGGACTCATGCCTGGACTAAAGGATGTCAAAGATAAAATATCCGGTGTGAAGAAGACCGCGCAGATCACCAAGGCCATGAACATGGTGGCCTCGGCCAAGTTGCGCGGCGCACAGGAAAAGATGGTGCGCTTCAGGCCTTATGCCTCCAAGTTTGCGGAGGCCATGCGCGATCTGTCCGGCGGCATTGAGAGTGGTGACCTGCCGCTGATGGAAGTACGGGACGTCAAGACGGTCGAGATCGTTGTCGTCACCTCAGACCGAGGCTTGTGCGGCAGTTTCAACGCCAACATCATCAAAACGGTCGAGCGACTGCGCAAGCAGTATGAAGCCGAGGGCAAGAAGGTCAGCTTCGTGACCGTCGGTAAGAAAGGGACCCAGGCGTTCAAGCGCTCAGGCAAGTTGCGGGCTTCTTTCAACGATATCATGGGCTCCTTCCAGATGTTCAACGCCCGTGAGATCTCCCAGAGCATCACAGAGGCTTTCTTGAGTGGCGAGAGCGACCAGGTGGAGGTGGTCTATGGTAAATTCCACTCGGTTGCTGTGCAGAAACCGGAACATGAAGAACTGCTGCCGATCAAGCCACTGGTAGTCGAAGGCAGCGCTTCAGCGAAATCCGAGGTTGGCGGTTCCTACACCTACGAACCCGATCCTGGTGAAATCATGGAAGTGCTGCTGCCGCTGTTTCTCAATGTGCAGATGTATCACGCCATGCTCGAAGTCGGCGCCAGCGAACATGCAGCCCGTATGACCGCCATGGATAATGCGACCCGGGCTTGCAAGGATATGATCAAGGAACTGACCCAGTTGTATAACAAAGCCCGTCAGGCCGCAGTCACCGGCGAATTGATGGATATCGTCGGCGGCGCCGAGGCGCTTAAAGGATAATTTAATACCAACAAGGTATTTACCCGTTTAGAGGAGGCCATTTCACATGGGTGAGCAAAGAGTTGGAAAAGTCATACAGGTCATCGGACCAGTAGTCGACGTAGAGTTTGAGCCGGGCAACCTGCCTGATATCATGAACGCGTTATTCATTACCAATCCGGCGATCAACGACCAGGCGGACAACTTGGTCTGCGAGGTTGCCCAACATCTCGGCGACAATGTCGTCCGCACCGTGGCCATGGATCAGACCGATGGTCTTGTCCGCGGCATGGAGGTCAGGGATACGGGCAGCCCCATCACCATCCCGGTCGGCGCTCCGGCACTGGGCCGGATCATGAATGTCGTCGGTCGACCGGTCGATGGTCTGGGGCCAATTGAATCTGATAAGAACATGGCCATCCATCGTCCCGCTCCGCAGTTTACCGAACAGGATACCGAGGTCAACGTCCTGGAAACGGGCATCAAGGTCATTGACCTGCTGGTTCCCTTCCCCCGCGGCGGCAAGATGGGCCTGTTCGGCGGCGCTGGTTGCGGCAAGACCGTTATCATGATGGAAATGGTCAATAATATCGCCATGCAGCACGGCGGTATTTCGGTCTTTTGCGGCGTCGGTGAGCGGACCCGCGAAGGCAACGACCTCTACCACGAAATGAAGGAATCCGGCGTCCTTCCCAAGGCCGCTTTGGTCTACGGCCAGATGACTGAACCACCGGGCGCACGTTCCCGGGTTGCCCTGACCGGTCTGACCGCGGCCGAGTATTTCCGGGACGAGGAAGGCCAGGATGTACTTTTCTTCGTGGACAATATCTTCCGGTTTACCCAGGCCGGTTCCGAGGTTTCGGCCCTGCTCGGCCGTATTCCTTCCGCTGTTGGATATCAGCCGACCCTGGCCACCGACCTCGGCGCCCTGCAGGAACGCATCACCTCGACCACCAAGGGCTCGATCACCGCAGTCCAGTGCGTCTATGTTCCTGCCGACGACTTAACTGATCCGGCGCCAGCCACCACTTTCGCCCATCTGGATGGAACCGTTGTTCTCTCCCGGCAGATCGCCGAGCTCGGCATTTATCCGGCCGTTGATCCGCTCGACTCAACCTCGCGCATCCTCGACCCGAACGTCGTCGGTTCCGAGCACTACACCACAGCCCGCGGCGTTCAGGTTGCTTTGCAGAAATACAAAGAGCTACAGGACATCATTGCCATCCTGGGTATGGACGAGCTCTCCGAGGAAGATCAGTTGACCGTCGCCCGTGCGCGGAAAGTGCAGCGCTTCCTGTCCCAGCCTTTCCATGTCGCAGAAGTTTTTACCGGCTTCCCAGGCAAGTATTGCAAGGTCGAGGACACGGTCCGAGGATTCAAGGAAATCCTTGATGGCAAGCATGACGATCTTCCCGAAGCCGCTTTCTACATGGTCGGCGGGATTGACGAAGCCGTAGAAAAAGCAGCCGCGCAGCGAGCAAAGGCCTGATCATTTCTACGCTAACGCGAGGTAAGAGCACATGGCGCAAATTCATTTGGAAGTCGTCACGCCAACGGGACCGGTGGTCAGTGAAGAAGTTGATATAGTCACTGCCCCTGGCGTCAGCGGTGAATTCGGCGTGCTCGCCAATCATGCTCCCTTTCTGAGCACGATCAAGACGGGAACGCTGACCTACAAAAAAGAGAAACTCACCAAGTACCTGATGGTGAGTGGTGGTTTTTCCGAGGTGTCAAACAACAAAATAACCTTCCTTGTCGAAAGCGCTGAGTTCGGGCAGGATATCGATGTTGACCGAGCCTTGCGTGCTAAGGAACGGGCTGAAAAACGGTTGAACCAAGCACAGCAGGCTGTGGAAAAGATCAATCGCGTTCGTGCGGAAGCTGCTCTTCAGCGCGCCATGGCCCGTTTGAAAACAGCTGAGATGATGCGCAGGTAACCGCCTTCAGTTCATAGACCGAAAAGAGCCGCTCCCAAATTGGGAGCGGCTCTTTTTTTTTGGGAAAGGAGTGTTTTTGCTGTTTTCGATAAATGAAATTAGGGTGAGGACTCAAATTATTACGCAGATCAGAAACGGGTGGCTGCAGTGTGATGGTGATCGACGTAGGCAACTATGCCGGCGGCGATCTGTTCGGCAATACGTTGCAGATAGATCTCGTCCTTTAGCAGCCTGGCCTCTTCGGGATTGGTGATGAAAGAAATTTCCGCCAGTATAGCCGGCATTTCAGCACCGATGAGGACATAAAAGGGTGCCTGTTTGACACCCAGGTCCTTAGTATTATAGACTTTCTTTATGCCGCCCACCAAGTTGGTCTGTATAAACTGGGCCAGCCGGGAAGATTCGGCAATCTTCGAATTCTTCATCAGGTCAGAGAGGATGTCCTGCAGTTCACTGATGCTATGGGTGGAAGTGGCGTTTTCCAGGGCAGCTACGCGCATGGCGTCAGCATTTGTAGCCAAATTGAGGAAGTAGGTTTCGATCCCGCCAATGGTTTTGTCGGGATGGGCGTTAACATGGACCGAAATAAAGAGGTCACCGCCCTGGGTGTTGGCAATGGCGGTGCGCTCTTCGAGCGGCAGATAGATATCTTTGGTTCGAGTCAGGGTGACCTGAAAATGGTGTTTGTTTTTAAGTATGGTCTCCACCTTCCTGGCGATCTTCAGGACAATGTCCTTCTCCTTCAGGCCAAAAGCCATGGCGCCAGGATCTTTGCCGCCATGGCCCGGATCGATGACGATTTTGCGCACACCGAGGCCAAGTTGCTGTGCCAGTGAGATTTCTTCTTTACCAGGTATCTTGTATTTTCCAGAGACCATGGTTTGTGATGGTTTCCGCTTCTTTTGATCTTCCAGCGTAATCAGCGATTCGGACTTTTTGTCCTCGGTCGGCTCTGTCTTGACATCCGGAGTTTTCGCCACCCGTGGCGCAGGCGTAGAGACCTGCGGTTGTTTTTGCTCAGTCACCGGTTTCCGGTCCTGGGCAACTGTGGCAGTCCGGATGCCATGGACATCGATAATCACCCGGAACGGATCATTGAGGCTGAAGACCTTGTAATCGGAGAGTGATTCGATGTCGAGGATGACTCGAACCGTATCGCTGCTGATTTGATCTGATCTGGCCTGTTTGAGCAGTCCGTCCTGAATGGGGAAGGCATTGCGTGACTGGGGCGGAATATAGCTGTCTGCAAAATCGATGGACAGTTGATGCGGTTGCTCACCATTCTTTTCCAGCAGGGTGGACTTGAATTGCACTGGTGACGTGGCCTGGATAACGATGCGGGTATAATCCTCGGACGACCAGTATTTCACCGGTGCAATCCGGGAAAGATCCCCGGGAGGGACCTCGCTTGCGAGTGAGGTTGCGGCGGACGCTGCCGCAACCGTCACGGGAACTGGTGCGGGTGCAAGGGGCTCAACAGAGGCAGCGGTTACAGGGAGAGGAACTGATTTTGGCGAAAGTATCCTGGTACGCGCCATGTCCACCTGGTCTCCCTGGGCATAGTCCTCGATGATCCGTCGGTAGAGAAGTTCCGCTTCCGCTCCCCTGTCCGGATCAAGTCGGACGCTGTCGGCTGCAAGGAGCAGGGCGTCATCGGCCAAGGAATTGGAAGGATACAGGGTGGCAACAGCGAGCAGAGAGTCGATGGCATTGTCCAAATCGAGCGCCAGCTGGAACCGATCATACATTTGGCGGTAGACTTTGCCGACCATGTACAGGCTGGATGGCCCTAGCGGTGTGTCCTTCTGCGACGTATGGATTCGACGAAAATTTCTTGCGCCGTTCAACCAGTTGCTGCGGTCACTGCCTAAGGTCGCATCCTGCGCAAGCCGCTGCAAATGCTCCTTGGCAGCTTTATACTGCTGTTCGTAGGTGGTCTGGGTAAAATGGGCTATCGGTTCAACAGGGGGTTGGGACAGTGCGGCTCGTACCTCTCCGGGCATGAGCAAACCCATCCACAAGAGAAAGAATACCTGCCAGTACAGGTGGTTGCAGGTGCAGGAGAGCTTGAGATGATGCAATAGGCGCATGAAGCCGGAACACCAGGAAGGAGGATCGGACGGATGCCGATGGCCGCTAGACGCGGTCATTTCCGCTTATGGCCATTGGCCACAATGGAGTATATACAGCATTCTGAGGAATTGTTAAAGTTTTTGAACTTGTTGCCTGTAAAGGGCGGCCGATATACCCAGTCCCTCGTTATTCGGCGGAGTTGAGAATTTAAATATTTATACGAGACATCCGAAAGGAGGGGCAATCTCGGTTTACATACGAGTAATTCATGTTGCTGGATCTGTGGATGAAACGAATGCGCCCCTGAGAGTGGTGGAATGATGAACCGAGAAACAGGAAGATTAGGTACGCGAATGATACTCGCGATAGTCTTCGTAGTAGCCAAAGACCTTGGTATCGATCAGATTCGAGGCGTAGGCATTGAAGACAACCCCCAGGATCTTATCGCGGCCAATCGCCTCGACCAGGGTTTTTACATATTCTCGCCGTGACTTCCCATAACGGACGACCAGGATCACGCCGTCCACATGCTGCGCCAGCACGGCGGTCTCGCTCGCGGCCTGAAGCGGTGGGCTGTCAAAAAGCACTATGCGATCATCGTAGCGCTGTTCAAGTTCCTCGACGAGGCTGGCCATGTAACTGGAACCCAGGAGTTCTGCAGGGTTTATGGACAGTGGGCCCGAAGGCAATATCGAAAGTTTGTCGACTCCGGAGGGAACAAGGAGTTCAGGTATGGCTTTCTTCCGCTGCAGATAGTCCGAGAGGCCGGCTCGATTGTCCAGGCCAAAGAGGGTGTGTTGCATCGGGCGACGCAAGTCGCAATCAACCAGAAGACAGGTGTTGTCCACACCCTGCGCCAGCGAGATGCCTAGATTGGCGCAAATGAAGCTTTTTCCTTCCTCGGGAACGGCACTGGTCACCAACAGACTTCTGGTACGTTTGCCGGAGAAGGGGTGCAAGATGCGCGTGCGCAGGCTACGGATATTCTCGGCTACCGGTCCGGTCATGGCTGTAGCGAGGGACAATCGTTCATCCCATTGTCCAGATGCCGCCGAGGCAGGAACGGTAGGCATCTGTTGAATTACGGCCACACGTGGCGCCGGCCGGGGTGCGTCTGCGTTCTGTTGTTCGGTAACCAACGGCGAGGACTGGTTAACAGTGTTCAACGCATCGTCGGATTCAGTTGCCCGGCTCAGGGCTTTAAACACCTTTCCCACGGTATCACCCTTTCATCCAAATAAGTGACGGAGGCTCTCCAGCCAGGAAGCCGGCAAGATAAATCCCAGGATGGAGAATTTCCTGGCAGCCGGTACAATTTCAATAATCAGCAGCAGTACACAGAGGCCAGCAGCGATCGCCCCATACCAGACAGGTGGCAGATTGGAGTAGCGTCGTACCGGCGCCTGAATGGGCAGGGGGCTGTCCTCGCCAGGGAAATGCAGGTCATCCACGCTTTCCTTGATGAGATCGGCGGTAATCTGCGGTTTGTTTTCGGCAAATCCTGTGAGCAGGGCATGGTCGCAGATGATGTTGATCAGCCGAGGCGTCCCCTGACTGACCTTGTGGATGGTCGCTATGGCATCCTCGGCAAAAATGTTCAGGTGGCGGGCCCCGGCATGGCGCAGGCGGAATAGAATATATTGCCTTGTTTCCTCAAGGGAAAACCGCTTGAGATGAAAACGGATGCCGATCCGTTGGCGCAAGGGCAAGAGACGGTCATCGCTCATACGCTCATTGAGTTCCGGTTGACCGACGAGAAAAATGGACAGCACATCCTGCCCTTTTTCCTCCAGGTTGGACAACAGGCGGATCTCTTCCAGCAGATCGACAGGCAGGACGTGGGCTTCGTCGAAAATGAGCAGCACGCGTTCGCCCTTTTGATAGCATTGTTTGAGAAAACGGTCGAATGCGATCAAAAACATCGCCTTGTTGCCATCCCATTCAAGGCCGAGCTTTGTGGCGATAAAGGAAAAGAATTCATCCCGATGAAGGATCGGGTTATTGAGCAGGCAAAGATGGACATCCAGGTCCAGGGATGTGACTAGCGCCTGCAGCAGGGTGGTTTTTCCTGAGCCGACATCTGCCGTCAAGACAAGGAACCCCTTTTTGCTGAGAATGCCGTACCGCAGGATAGCCAATCCCTCCTGATGCGTCTCGCTCATGAAGACGGCGGTCGGGTCGGGCGTCAGGGCAAAGGGTTTTTTGGCCAGGCCGAAAAATTTAGTATACATGGTGCGGCGATGTTCGCGTCTCTGAACTCAGATGATGATCTTGCCCTTCAACCACAAAAAAGCGATGGCGGCGAGCAGGGCAAGGCCATAGAGGGAAAACAGGGTGAGGCTTAGGGTAAAGATGAGTTTCTTCCTGCGGCTTTCCTCCTCCTTGGCAATGTGGGGAACGGCGCAGATAACGGGGATGCCAACGTATTCCTCAATTTCAGCGGCATCTTTAAAGGAGGTGTCGATGAAATCGAGCAGGAAGGTGCAGCCGAATCCAAGGCCGAGGCCGAGGCCGACTGCGGCGAGAAAGATTTTGAGGAAATTGGGTTTGGATGGTTTGTCGGGCTTGCGGGCAGGGTCGACGATTTTAAATTTACTGCCCTTCTGCTTCCGCTCCAACGTCTCAGTGGATTGCGCCTGCAAGTTTCTGGCGACCAGTTCGTCGTAATGCCGCTTCAGTTCATTGTAGTCACGGGTCAGGCCGTTCCATTCCGCTTCGCGGACCGGGGTGGCTTCGATCCAGCCCTTGTATTTGGCAATTTCGGCGGGTAGAGCGGCGAGATCCGCCCTGAGCTGACGCAGGTTAGCCTCGTACTCCGAGAGTTGAATCTGCTGGCGGCCTATCTCCATGTTGTTGGTGTTGCCAGCACCAGCGCTGCCTCGGATCCTCGTCGTCGTCCTCTGCTCGGCAGACGGTTCCTTGCCTACCCGGCTTTCCAGTTGTTCGATCAGCTGTTTGGTCCTGACGACTTCCGGGTGTTTTTCAGTGTATTTGATTTGCAAGGTGCTGTAGTGGCGGCGCAACTGCTGCAGACGCTCGGCGTCGGTTAGAGTCTGCCGGGAGGCGCTTTCACCGGGCTGGGCCGATCCACTGCCGGCACTGGCGGCCGAAAGACGCCGTAGCATGGCAACCTGCTCCTGGGCCATGATTTTGGTCCGCTCGAGATTCTGAATAGCCTCCTGGAGTCGCTGGCTCTGGTCGTTGAGGGCGATCAGTCGCGCCATGTTGCTTTCTCGCTGCTCGGGCAACTCATTGTAATGCTTGAGCTTGTAATCGCGCATGAGCTGCTCTTTCTCATCCATGACCTTCTTGGCCATCTGCAGTTCTTCGCTGGTGTACTGGGAGGTCTCCGTGGCCCGCTCACCCCGGTATTTCAAATTTTCTTCGATAAACAGGGAGGCCAGGGCGTTGGTGACCTTCATGACCTTGTCCGGGTCTTGGCCCTGAAAAGAGACGTTGAAAATATCGCCGCGGTTGGCGGGTACAATGGAGATGTCCTTCTTGCGCATCTCTTCAATGATATCCTCGATCGGCAGTCGCTTTCGCTCTTTCTCGTAGAGCGAGAATTGATTGATCACCTTTTCCAGGCTGTTGCGGCTGAGCACCACCTCCTGCAGGGTGGCCACCGCCTCCTTCAGCTGGTTCCGTCCCTGTTCCGGGTCCATGCGGGTGGGATTGATCTGCTGCTGTTCGTAACTGAGGGTCGCGGTGCTCTGATAGCTCTTGGGAATGAAAAGATAAAAGATTAGGCCTGTGGTAACCGCCAACAGGAGGCAGGCGGCGATAAGCCGCCAGCGCTCGAGAACGAGATCGACATATTTCTTAATCAGTTGACGCTGGGTAGTGTCCATGCTTTAGTGATTGCAAAAGAGTAATGGTGATACAACGTATGCAAACAGTGAGTTCCACAACCTGTGTTATCGGCGATATCCACGGCTGTCACGCCTCGCTCGTCGCGCTTTTGGACAAGCTCTTGCCATGGGCCGACACGATCGTCTTCCTGGGTGATTACGTGGACCGGGGGCCAGATTCCAGGAAGGTGGTGGACACGGTCATGGCCCTGCAAAAAACACACGGTCGCGTGATAACCCTCATGGGCAATCACGATTTTTTGTTCCTCCAGTACCTGACGGGACAGGAGGAGTCCCTCTTCCTCAACGTCGGCGGCCGGGAGACATTGGCCAGTTACGGTCTTTCGCCATCAGCGTCCCGCGAGGAAATTGCTCGTCTGGTGCCGCCCGAGCACCGGCTGTTTTTCAATAGCCTTCCGCTGGTCTGGGAGGATCAGCACGCCGTGTACGTCCATGCCGGGTTGCAGCCGGGGCGACATCTCAGCCAGCAAACGCAGCAGTGGTGTCTCTGGGCGCGGGAGGCGTTTCTGCGTTCCACCTGCGATTACGGTAAGCCCGTTGTCTTCGGCCACACCACCTTTGATGAACCGCTTGTTGCTGCCGACAAGATCGGTATCGACACCGGCGCGGTCTACGGCGGCCGGCTCACCGCCCTGTTGCTGCCGGAGCGGGAGTTCGTCAGCGTCCCTGGTCAACGGCCCAATACATGTCGCTTTTGACATGGTATAGGATAATGGAAGAAAAATACAAGTATTCCTCAGAGTTCTTCGTAAATAATAGGTAAGACCTCGGTCAGCCGCTCGCGGCCGCACATGAGCATGAGCAGCCGGTCCAGGCCCAGGGCGATGCCGGCGGTTTCGTCCATCCGGGCGAGATCGTCGAGAAACAGTTCCGGCATGGACGCCTCCCGGCCGCAGGCCCGCATGGTTTCAATCTCCGCAGCAAAACGCTGCCGCTGCTCCTGTGCATCCACCAGTTCGGAAAAACCGTTGGCCAGTTCCACCCCGGCGATATACAGCTCGAACCGTTCCGCCACCTGCGGTTCGTCGCGCCTGCAACGGGCCAGCGAGCCCAATGCCGCCGGGTAGTCGTGGAGGAAGACCGGACGATCCCGGCCCAACTTCGGCTCGACCTCGGCGACCAGCACTTCGTCGAAACATCCGCTCGCCAGCACCTCAAGCACGTCTGCTCCGGCGTATTGGCGGAAAGCTTCTGCCACAGTCAACCGCGGCCAAGGGCGGGCGGTGTCGACCTCGCAGTCGCCCCTGCGGATCGAGCCGTCGGGCAACAGGCCGGAGAAGCTGGCAAGGGAAGTGCACAGCCCGCGGATCAGTTGCTCGCACTCCCCCATCAGGTCGGTATAATCCCAACCGGTATGGTACCACTCAAGCATGGTGAATTCCGGGTGGTGCAGCCGGCCGTATTCCTCAGCGCGGAAGCAGTGGCAGATCTGGAACAACTGCGTGCAGCCCATGGCGAGCAACCGTTTCATGCACAGTTCCGGTGAGGGTTGCAAAAACCAGCCATCGCTGGCAATGGGAAGGATGTTCGATTCCGGAAGCAGGACCGGCAGGCGGATGGGGGTGTCAACCTCAAGGTAGCCCCGGTCGATGAAAAAGGCCCGGACAGCCTGCAGCAGGGCTGCACGCTGCCGCAGGCCTTGAACGGAAAGCATGGTGGTTATTCTTTTACCCGGGTAATGTAGGTGCCGGTGCGGGTGTCGATCTGGATCTTGTCGCCAGCCTCGACAAAGGGGGGAACCTGCAAGGTGAATCCGGTCTGCACGGTCACCGGCTTGGTGTCGCTGCCCGAGGTGTCGCCTTTTGCCCAGGGGTCGGCCACGATGACCTCGAGGTTGACAAAGGTGGGGATGGTGATGTCGATGGGCCGGTCGCCAAAGAACAGCACTGTCACTTCCATGTTGTCGATCAGGAAGCTGAGGTTGTCGCCCAGTTGCTCCTTGGTGAGAAAGATCTGCTCGAACGAACTGGTGTCCATGAAGTGGTATTCGTTGTCCTGGGCGTAGAGGAACTGCATGGTTCGTTCCTCCAGATTGGGCCGGTCGAATTTGTCGTTGGAGCGGTAAGTCTGGGTGAACTGCACCCCGGTGATCATGTTGCGCATCTTGGTCCGGTACAGGGCCTGGCCTTTGCCCGGCTTGGAGAAGTCGAAGTCAGTGACGATATAGGGCTCGCCGTCTATCTGGATCTTCAGGCCTTTGCGTAAATCGGAAGCGGTATACATAAGGAATCCTTAACTCTGTATTAATAGGTAAAATTTAAAACATAATACTGTACGATACAGCAGGTTTTTTTGCAAGCTTTACCTCCGTATTCATGCAAATAGAGGTTGTTTTTTCCTGCGCCTGCTGGTTTAAGAAGGCGTTCTTCTTTCCTCGTTCCGCCCATGTCCTGAGAGTCACATTCCCATGCCGATCCGAGCCGGGGTGTTGTCAGACACCCACCTCACCCGAATCGACGACCATTTCAGGCGTCTGGTCCGTCGATGTTTCCATGACTGCGACGTCATTATCCATGCCGGCGACATCACCGACCTGCCGGTATTGGAGGCCTTTGCCGGCAAGACCGTGTATGCGGTGCATGGCAACATGTGCCAGGCCCGGGTGGTCGACCGGTACCCGGAGCAACTCCTGTTCACCATCAACGGCTTTACCGTGGCCCTGGCCCACGGCGCCCGGCTGGGACAGGATATAGGCCAGAGCCTGTGGAATCTGTTCCCCGAGGCGGACTGCCTGATCTATGGCCACACCCACCGGCCCTTGTGCCAGCGATACGGCAAGGTGCTCATGCTCAACCCTGGCAGCTTCCAAACGACCGGCCGCTACGGCGCACCCGGCACCTATGCCGTACTTGAAGCCGGCGACGAACTGCGGGCCCGCATCCTTGAAGTGCCGGCACTGTCATGAAGACGCTCTGGACCCCTTGGCGGATGGAGCATGTCCTGGGCAACGCGCCCAAGGTTGAAGGCTGCCTGTTCGAACCTCCGGGCACGGGGCCGAGCGATCGGGCTCATCTGCTGCTCTTCCGCGACCGGTTGACAGTGGTCCTGCTGAACCGTTTTCCCTACGCCAACGGCCATCTGCTGCTGGCGCCCCGCCGCCATCTGGCTGATTTGAACGAACTCTCACCGGAAGAGAACCAGCGCCTGATGGAGATGCTTGCCCAGTGCACCACCATCCTGCACCAGCGCCTCCAACCCCAGGGCATCAATGTCGGCCTCAATTTGGGCCGGGCTGCAGGCGCGGGCATCGACGACCATCTTCACTTCCATCTCGTGCCCCGCTGGGAGGGCGACCACAACTTTATGACCGTCTGCGCCGAGATCAGAACCATTCCCCAGCACATTGAGCGAACCTTCGACATGCTGCTTCCTGATTTCAGCGCTCTTACCATGGTCGAGCCATGACCACGCCGCTGAAAATGACGCCCATGCTCCAGCAGTACCTGGAGATCAAGGAGCAGTATCCCGGAACGATCCTGTTCTACCGCATGGGCGACTTCTACGAGATGTTCTTCGAGGACGCCGAAGTGGCCTCCCGGGTGCTAGGCATCGCGCTGACTTCCCGCAGTCACAAGGATGACGCCAACCGGGTGCCGATGTGCGGCGTCCCTTTCCACGCGGTGAGCGGCTATCTGGGCAAAATGGTCAAGGCCGGCTTTCGGGTGGCCATCTGCGAGCAGGTAGAGGACCCGAAAGAGGCCAAGGGTATCGTCCGGCGCGAGGTCATCCGGGTGGTTTCCCCTGGAGTGACCACCGACGATCAACTCCTCGACGCCAAGGCCGACTGCTATGTGTGCGCCCTCGCCTTTGCCGGGAGAGCGAACCGGGAGGAACTGGCCGGGCTGGCCGTGCTCGATCTTTCCACCGGTCGCTTCCAGATCAGCGAAGTGCGGATGCCGGCGGGCGACCCGGCCGCGCTGATCGACGAGATCACTCGTCTGGCGCCGGCGGAACTGGTGCTGGCCCACGCGGAGATGGAGGATCGGCAGGAGCTGACCGAACTCCTGACCACCCTGCTTGGCCGCCTCTGCCTCACGTCCCGGCCCGATGTCCACTTTGAGCCCGGCCCCGCGCGCACGGCGTTGACCGAGCATTTCCGCACCACCAGCCTGGCCGGGTTCGGCTGCGATGACCTAGCCGCGGCCATCAGTGCCGCCGGCGCCTTGCTGCGCTATATCCAGGAAACCCAGAAAACCGACCTGTCGCACATCAAGCGGATCGGCGTCCTCAACCGCGAAGGCTACCTGATCATCGACGAAGCCTCCCGGCGCAATCTCGAACTGACCGAAACCAGTATCGGCGGCCGCAGGGAAGGATCCCTGCTGTCGGTGCTCGACCTGAGCACCACGCCCATGGGGGCGCGGCTGTTGCGCCGGCGGGTGCTCTTTCCCCTCCAGGACCGGGAGCGGATTCTCGCCCGGCTCGACAGCGTCGAGGAATTGGCCGGCAGGACGGAGACCAGGGCCCTGGTCCGCCAGTTGCTCGACTCGGTCCATGACCTCGAACGACTCTGCAGCCGGCTGGTGCTCGGTCATGGCAATGCCCGCGACATGGCCGCCATCAAGAGTTCGCTGGCACCCCTGCCCGAACTGCGCGAGCTGCTTGTCGCTTGCTCCTCACCCCTCCTGGGGCGCATCGCTGGCGAATTCGACGTTCTGGCTGACCTGCACCAGCTGATCGCGGCCGCCATCCGCGACGACGCACCGATCAGTTTGCGCGAGGGCAACTTGATCCGGGAAGGGTACCACGCGGAGCTGGACCACCTCATCCTCCTGCTGCGCGACGGCAAGCGGCTGATCCTTGAGCTGGAGGCAAGGGAGCGGGAACGCTCGGGTCTGGCCAGGCTGAAGGTCGGCTACAACAAGGTGTTTGGCTACTTTTTCGAACTCAGTCGCAGTAAGGCCGAGGAGGTTCCGGAGTACTTCATCCGCAAGCAGACCCTGGTCAACGCGGAGCGATTCATAACCCCTGAGCTCAAGGAACTGGAGCAGGAAATCCTCACCGCCCAGGACCGACGTCTGGAAGTGGAATATAGCCTGTTCATCAACATCCGCGAGCAACTCGCTGCCCAGAGCCAGCGGCTGCTCCAGACCTCCGACCACCTGGCCCGGATCGACTTGCTCGCGGCCCTTGCCGAGGCGGCGGTGCGGTTCCGCTACTGCCGGCCGGTGATCAATACCGGCAGTCACCTCGCCATCACCGAGGGCAGGCACCCGGTTATCGAGCGCAGTCTGGAGCCCGGCCGGTTTGTGCCCAACGACGTATACCTGGATCAGGAAACGAGCGAGCTGTTGATCATCACCGGGCCGAACATGGCGGGCAAGTCGACGGTTCTGCGCCAGACCGCGCTCATCGTCCTCATGGCCCACATCGGCAGTTTCGTGCCGGCTGAATCGGCCGACATCTGCCTGGTGGACCGCATTTTCACCCGGGTCGGGGCCATGGACGACCTGCGGCGGGGGCAGTCGACCTTCATG
>CAZFPV010000003.1:0-21836 GCA_964521155.1 uncultured Desulfobulbus sp.
CAGTAGGAGACGCCGCGGCCAGCCAGCTCGTATTCCCCGGGAATGTCGAGCTTCCTCGGCTTGGCCCCGGTGCAGAGAATGACGGTCTTGGTCGTCAGTTGCTCGCCGCTGTCCAAGGTGATCGTCTTGACGTCGCCGGCCAGGTCCAGCGAGGCGATGGCAGCGAACTTCTTTTCCAGCCCGAACCGGTCGGCGTGGGCGGTCATCCGGTCCATCAAATCAAACCCCGACACGCCTTCGACATAGCCGGGATAGTTGTCGACCCAATCCGTGACCAGCACCTGGCCGCCAGTGGCGCCTTTTTCAACAAGAAGCACCTTGAGGCGACCGCGGGCCGCATACAATCCGGCCGTCAGTCCCGCCGGCCCGCCGCCGACGATAATAAGCTGATACTGCGCCTGTTGCATGGCTAGGCCCGCTCCGTGGAAGGCACTGGCGTTCCTGCAGGGAGCGTGGGTGCCTGAAAGAAATTCAGATGGCCTTCTTGATGAGATCCTGCAATTGGGATTTACCGACCGCGCCGGTGATCTGATCAACGACTTCGCCGCCTTTGAACAAGATGAGCGTGGGGATCGCACGGATGCCGAACTTGCCGGGTGTGGCGGGGTTGTCGTCCACGTTCATCTTGGCGATGTTTACCTTGCCCTCGAATTCGGTGGCCAGCTCGTCGATGACTGGGCCGATAGCCTTGCACGGACCGCACCAAGGGGCCCAGAAGTCCACCAGGCAGGGAAGTGCGCCGCCGACTACCTTGGTCTCGAACTCGCTGTCGGAAATATGCATTACCTTGTCGCTTGCCATTGTCATCGCTCCTGTAGGCGTCTTTGCCGGGGGGAAGTACAGCGTGAAATTTGTATTGAATTCTCTGGGGGTTATGCGGTGAATGACTGCATCGGCGGCCATTCTACCTTGCGCTGTATCCGGTGACAAGAGAAAATTGACATTGTTGCCCATCTGTCAAGGGCCGGAACCCCTCGTTCCTTTTTGCTTTTGACAGGGCGAAAGGGGGCGTGCTAGTATAGCGCAGCCTGCCGGAATCGCCCGACGGGTCGATCACCCCTTTCCCCTTCTCCATCTTCTGGCGGCCAAATGAACACAGAGCAATCCGCGCTTCTCTTTTCCCGGGCCAAGGCTCTCATCCCCGGCGGCGTCAACTCGCCGGTCCGGGCCTGCCGGTCGGTCGGCTGCGATCCGCTGTTCGTTCGCCGTGCGGAGGGCTGTCTGATCACGGACGTTGACGGCAATCAGTTCATCGACTTCGTCGGTTCCTGGGGGCCCATGATCATCGGCCACGCCCATCCCGAGGTGATCGAGGCCATCCGGCGGGCTGCCGGGGACGGAACCAGCTTTGGCGCCCCCTCGCCGCTCGAGGTGGAATTGGCTGCCATGGTGTGCGAGGCTGTACCTTCGATCGAGAAGGTTCGGTTCGTCAACTCCGGCACCGAGGCCACCATGAGCGCCGTGCGTCTGGCGCGCGGCTATACCGGCCGCAGGATGGTGGTCAAGTTCGACGGCTGCTACCAC
This sequence comes from uncultured Desulfobulbus sp., assembly GCA_964521155.1. GTDB lineage: Bacteria > Desulfobacterota > Desulfobulbia > Desulfobulbales > Desulfobulbaceae > Desulfobulbus. Next base: position 1,525 of record CAZFPV010000003.1, read on the forward strand.
GGCCATGCCGACTCCTTCCTGGTCAAGGCCGGATCCGGCCTCCTGACGCTGGGCATTCCAGGCAGTCCCGGGGTGCCGGAGGAGATTGTCAAGAACACCCTGTCCATTCCCTATAACGATGTTGAAAGCCTGGAGCGGACGCTTCGCGACGAAACCCTGGACATCGCCTGCGTCATCGTCGAGCCGGTGGCCGGCAACATGGGCGTGGTCGTCCCGGGTATGGATTTCCTGCAGCGCTTGCGGCAGTTGACCAGCGAACTCGGCATCGTGCTGATCTTTGACGAGGTCATCACTGGCTTTCGCCTGGCCCGCGGCGGCGCCCAGGAACGCTTCGGCATCCTCCCGGATCTGACCTGCCTGGGCAAGATCATCGGCGGCGGCCTGCCGGTGGGGGCCTATGGCGGCAAACGGGAGATCATGGACCTGATCGCGCCGGACGGGCCGGTCTACCAGGCGGGCACCCTCTCTGGCAACCCGCTCGCCATGGCAGCGGGCCTGGCCATGTTGCGGGTGCTGGGCCGGCCGGGCTTTTATCAGCAGTTGGAGGAGGTCAGCGCCTGGTTCGGCGGCGAGTTGGAGCAGATCGCGGCCCGGGCATCAATCCCGACCGTGCTCAACCGCATCGGCTCGATGATGACCTGTTTTTTCACCGCTGAACCGGTCACCGAATACCATTCCGCCATGCGTGCCGACACCGAGCGCTATGGTCGCCATTTCCGCCAGATGCTGGCCGGAGGGGTCTGGCTCGCGCCGTCCCAGTTCGAGGCGGCCTTCATCTCCGCTGCCCATGATCGCGCACACCTGGAAAAAGCGCTGAGCGTGACTGAATCGTCATTCAAAAAATTGATAGAATAGATAAAAAAATATTGCGCCTGCCGGGCTCGCATGCTACCTGTAGCACCAACTGTCCGGACCAATCTGGGAGTAGGTGAGGATGTCCGACGAACGAAGGGAGATGTTCAGGCAGTTGGCGGTCTACAGTCATGTGGGCATGACCTTCGTTTTTTCCATCCTGGTTGGTTTCGGCATAGGATGGTTTCTCGACAACAAGGTCTTTGCCGGCAAGACCGCGCCGTTGTTAACCTTCGCTTTTTTGGCGCTTGGTATTGTGGCCGGCTTCAAGGGCCTCTGGGACCTGACCAGGAAGATCAAGGATGAGTGAAAGCGATCCGGGGGCGACCCCGCCCTCTGCTGGTTCCGAGGGCTCTCCGGTTCGCGGCGTCCTCGTGTTCAGTCTGATGCTGACGCTGGTGCTGATTGCCGTCGGCTGGTATGTGTACGGCATGATGTTCGCCCGATCAGTCCTTCTGGGCAGTGTTCTGGTCAATGGCAGCTTTCTGCTGCTGACATCCGATGTCCGGCGGCTGACGCGGCGCATTGGTGCGGCCGGGGACCTGCAGAGCACAGTGATCCGGGCGGAAACGCTCCGTTTTTTTGCCAATTTTTTTGCCAGACTGTGTGTGCTTGGTCTGGTTTTGTTTGTGCTGGCCTCCAGGGTGCAGATGCATGTGATCGGCCTGACCCTGGGGCTTGCCACGGTGATGTGCGGCGTTGTCATGGTCGGCTTGAGCAGGGGAAAGCTCTGGTCGTCGAATAAAGTCTGAGGAGAGTGGAAGTCATGGAACATCCGATACTGTTTATTTCGTTGATTCTGCAGGGCCTGGGTCTGCCGGTTCCCCACACCCCGATCGGCCACACCCTGTTGGAGAAACTGTGCGCCCCGTACATGACCTACACCTGGATGGTCATGATTTTTTTGATTGTTGTGCCGCGCCTGACCATGGGCAAACTGGAAATGGTTCCGGGCAGCGGCCAGAATTTCTGGGAAGTGACCATCGGCGGCCTGATGGATTTTTTCACCGAGAATCTTGGTGAGAAAGGGGCCAAGATGCTGTTCCCGATGATGGCTACCTTCTTTTTCTACATCATCATCGCCAACATGATAGGCTTGATACCCGGCTTCATGTCGCCGACTTCGAGCCTCAATATTACCTTGGCCATGACCCTGATCGTCTGGGTGACGCATCATGTGCTCGGATTCAAATATCATGGGCTCAAGTATTATAAGCACTTCATGGGGCCGAGCAAGGCACTGGCGCCCTTCATGTTTCTGCTGGAACTGATCAGTAACTTCGCCCGTATGATTTCGCTCTCCATGCGTCTTTTCGGCAACATTCTTGCCAAGGAAGTCCTGCTTGGCGTGCTCTTCATGCTGGCCGGCGCGTTTTTCGCCCCGCTGCCGATTCTTTGCCTCGGCGTGCTGGTTTCGGTGATCCAGGCGGTGGTTTTTGTGCTGCTTTCCCTGCTGTATTGCGCAGGCTCAATGGAGCATGCCCACTGATCGCATTTCACGATTTTACGGTTCCGTTCAACGGAGAAGAAGGCCAACTTCATATAATCTACACACGGAGGACACTACAATGGACAAACTAACTCTCGGCCTGATCTGCATCGGCGCAGCCCTCAGCATCGGTCTGGCAGGTTTCGGCGCTGGCATCGGCATGGGCAACGGTCTGCGCGGCGCCTGTGACGGCGTAGCCCGCAACCCTGAAGCCAAGGGCGCAATCACCACCACCATGATCCTTGGTATGGCTCTCTGCGAGTCCATCGCCATCTATGGTCTGGTTATCGCCTTCATCCTGCTCTATGCCAACCCGTTCAAGGCTGCTCTCGGTCTGTAATTCAGGACGGGAACCTGTTCGTCGGGGGTTGCGGCTTTGCCGTGACCCCTTTTTTTTGGTATGTGCATGTCCACCTGCCTGATCAATCCAGCCCGCCATAGGGGTGAACCGAGCCTGCCTGTCCAAGGCATCCTCGCTGTCAATCCATCCGACAGAGCCTCTTTCGCGTCCTTGGCCAAGAAGTTCGCCATGCAGCGACACGGGCTGTTCAACGCCGAGTTGTACTGCAATGACTGGCTCTTTCTTGCCGGACCTGCGGTGGGGGCGCCCATGGCGGTCCTCTGCCTGGAGAAACTGATCGCCCTGGGGGCGCTGCGGATCGTCCTCTACGGCTGGTGCGGCTCGCTCGCACAATCCTTGCGTGTCGGCGATCTGTTCATGCCAACCGACGCTCTCAGTGAGGAGGGGACCAGCGCGCACTATCAGCCCACGCCCCTGCCCATCGACGATACCTTGCATCGCGATCTTCTGGACCAGCTCATCAGCCTGGGGTATGCGCCACACCAGGGCATGATTTGGACCACCGACGCAGTCTATCGCGAAACCAGGGAAAAGGTAGCAAGCCATGGCGCACGTGGTATCCTGGCAGTGGATATGGAGTATGCCGCCCTCCGCACCGTCGCTGCCTTTCGCGGGGTCTCGCTGGCTGCCCTCATGCTGGTATCCGATGAACTCACCGGCGCCGTCTGGCGTTCGGGATACGGTCAGCCAGCGTTCCGGCGTCAATCCCGCACCCTGCTTGTGCAACTCGCAACCCTGCTGTCTCCTTCCCTGAATCAACTCCCATGAAAACACTGTATATGACAAGCCTTGGCTGCCCGAAGAACCTGATCGATTCCGAGGTGATGCTCGCCGCGCTCGAACGCGACGGCTATACGGTGGTTGAGCGGCCCGAAGAGGCCTCCCTGCTGTTGGTCAACACCTGCGGCTTCATCCGTCCGGCGGTGGAGGAGGCGATCGACGAGATCCTAGAAATGGCCGCATACAAGGAGGATGACCCGGGCAAGCGGCTGGTGGTCACCGGCTGCATGGTACAGCGGTATGGACAGGCACTGATCGCCGAATTGCCTGAAGTCGACCTCTTCATCGGTCTGGATGATTTCCCGCACATCGACCACCTGCTCCGAGACCTGTCCAACCCGGGACAGATCATCACCGTTCCGGGGCCAGCCACTCTACTGGTGGACAGCACCCTGGCACGGCGGGTGTCCACGCCTAGGTTCCGCTCCTATCTGAAGATCACCGAGGGGTGCGACAACCGCTGCACTTACTGCATGATTCCGTCCATCCGCGGGGCGCTCCGCAGCCGGTCGGTGGAGGATCTGGTCATCGAGTCCCGGACACTCGCCCGGGATGGTGTGCGAGAATTGTCGCTGATCGCCCAGGATCTGACCGCCTACGGCAATGATCGAGGGCGGCAGGACGACCTTGTTCGCCTGCTGTCCACCCTGCTCGACCAGACAGACATCCCCTGGTTCCGGCTTCTTTATCTTTATCCCTCCGGCATTTCGGACGCCCTGCTCAAACTCATGGCGGCGCAGCCTCGCATCCTGCCCTACCTTGACATCCCCTTTCAGCACGTCAGCGACCAGGTGTTGCGACGGATGAACCGCCACTACGATCATGCCGTCCTCGACACCCTGATCGCGCGAATTCGGCGGTTTGTGCCTGAGTGCGCCATCCGTACCACCCTGATGGTCGGGTTCCCTGGCGAAACCAGGGCAGACGTTGACATCCTGATTGAAACCCTGCAGGCCTGGCAACTCGACCATGTGGGCGTGTTCCAGTACCAGGACGAGGAGGGGAGTCGCGCGGCATCACTGCCGGACAAGGTGGCGGAGGCGGAAAAAGAGGAGCGGTACGCACAGGTGATGGCGACCCAGGCCGCTATCAGCGAGCACATCCTGGGTCGGTTTGTCGGCAGGGTGGAGCCAGTGCTGATCGAGGGACTCAGCCGCGAAAGTGATCTACTCCTGGAGGGAAGAACACGATTTCAGGCTCCGGAGATCGACGGCTGCGTGTATGTCACGTCTGGTCGGATGAATCCGGGCGACATCGTCGAGGTGCGCATCACCGAGGCGCACACCTATGACCTTGTTGGAGAAGCGGCGGGCGGAGCCGGGGACGACTGAAAGGCAGGACCAAGGGCGGCGTGTCTATGCGTCCGTTCCCTTGTTGACCTGTTCCCGCAGATCCTTGCCGACTTTGAAAAAGGGCAGCTTTTTCGGTCTGACCTTGATCTTCTCGCCGGTCTTCGGGTTGCGGCCGGTATAGGATTCATACTCCTTGACGACAAAACTGCCAAACCCTCGAATCTCGATGGATTCTCCCCTGGCGAGGGCGTCACTCATGGTGTCAATGATAGTATTGGTTATCGAGGCCGCCTCGCGTATGGGAATGTTCATTGCTTCGGCCAAGGCTTCGATCAGTTCGGATTTGTTCATACGTCCCTCTCCCTGCAAGGTCCTTTGCGGAAAGTTCAGATCGATTTCAGGCGGCTGCCCTGAATTCGCTACGCTTGGAGTGAAAATCTGCCTGTACAATCGGTTCCGGATAGCTGTAAAAAGTTAAGCAGGTATGTTTTTGATTGTAAAGGGAATTTTTCCAGAAAATATTTTTTTTAGATCATTTGGCGACAGAAACCTGTATTTGCCGGAAGGAAGAGCCCCCAGTCGCAGGTCGCCATAGGCAGTTCTGCGGAGATGAACCACCCGGTGGTTGATAGCTTGAAACATTTTACGCACCTGGCGTTTTTTGCCTTCGTGAATCACTATCTCAACCAGGGTCTGTCCCCCGCGCCGCTCCAGCACCCGGATAGCGGCCGGACTGGTGCGTGCCCCATCGATTTCCAGCCCCTGCTCCAGCAATCGGAGCCGTTCCGGGGCAGGTGAGCCGGTCACCAGTGCCTCGTAAGTCTTGTTGACGTTGTAGCGAGGATGAAGGACAACGTTACCCAACTCGCCGTCGTTGGTCATCAGCAGGGCGCCTTCGGTCTCGAGATCGAGCCGTCCGACGGGGAACAGGCGCTGGGGCAGATCGGCGACCAGATCGGCGACCGTAGGCCGTCCCTGGGGATCAGCCATGGTGGTGACATAGCCGGCCGGCTTGTTGAGCAGCACGTAGATGGTGGGCTGCGCAGGTTTGATCGGCTTGCCGTCGAAGGAGATCGTATCCCGCTCGGGATCGACCTTCAAGCCCATGGCGAGCACCACCTCGCCGTTCACCCGCACCCGTCCAGCAAGAATCAGTTGTTCGGCACTCCGCCGTGAGGCAATGCCTGCCTGGGCCAGTATTTTGTGCAGTCGCTCTTCCATGCGGTGGGTGCGCCGTGGTGAATCAGGCCAATGGATGGGGCCGCGCGACGCGGAACCTACCGGAAACGGGCGGGGACGATGGCGTCGAACTTGCCGTCCACCAGCCCCCTGGTTTTGGGGTCCACCTCCAGCACCTCGGTGTACCAGGGCTTCATCCGACAGTCGAAGACCACTGGCGCTTCCAGGCCGACATGGAAGCGGCGGACCGACTCGGCGCGACCATGGATGTCGGCGGCGGGTTCAAAGCGGGTGAAGACGGTCCAGAGAAATTCCTGCAGGGAGACCGTGGCCTCGGCGGTGGAGTCCACCAGGATTATAACCGGCCAGTCGGCCACACCCTGGTGCTGGGCCAATCGGCTGGCCAAATCCGGTTCGGATTCGTAGGCTGCGCCCTCGACCACCAGGGTGCCGGGCAGAAAGGTTGTTGGCCTGCAACAGGAATCGGGCAGGTTGCCGTGAAATTCGCCCGGCAGTTCGCGGCGTTGATCCCGGCCCAGCCCCAGCATCATGGCCTTGGAACCCTTGTTGACCGAGGGGCCGGTGTAATCGAGGGTGTCCTGGGAGACGTTGGCGAACACGAACAGGTCTCGGCTCCAGTCGATGCGTTCGAGGATGTGTTTCCAGAGGCGAGGGAAATCGGCCACATCGATGCTGCCATCAGTGACCAGTAGAAACTTGGTGAGCGAGAGTTGCCCCTCGCCGAGGATGCGCAGACCGGCGGCAAAGGCCTCGCGCGGATAGCGGTCGGTGACCCGGGCCGCGGCCAGACAGTGGAAGCCGGTTTCGCCGAAGGTCTTCAACTGCACCACCCCCTTCATGACCAGCGGAAAGAGCGGCGAGAGCAGTTCCTGGAGAAAATCACCGATGAAATAGTCTTCCTGTCGTGGTCGCCCCACCACCGTGGCCGGATAAATGGCGTCCTTGCGGTGGTAGAGGTGGGTGGGCTGGAAGACCGGATAGTCGTGTTGGAGCGAATTATAGCCGTAGTGGTCGCCAAACGGGCCTTCCGGCCGGCGGAGGTGCGGCGGCACCATGCCCTTGATGGCAAATTCCGCCTCAGCCACCAGCCGGTGGCCGCCCCTGGGGTCATCGACCATGCGCAGTTTCTTGCCCTGCAGCAGGGAGGCCAGCAGCAGTTCGGGTATATTCTCCGGCAGCGGCGCGATGGCGGCCAGCATCAGGGCCGGCGGCCCGCCGATGTACAGGGTCAGGGGGAGAGCTTGGTTTTTTGCCTCGGCGGCATGGTAATGAAAACCGCCGCCCTTGTGGATCTGCCAGTGGATGCCGGTGGTGGTGTCATCGTAGCGCTGGATTCGGTACATTCCCAGATTGTGGCCCAGTCCGTCCGGGTGCTCGGTATAAACCAGGGGCAGGGTGACGAAGGGGCCGCCGTCCGAGTGCCAGGAGGTGAGCAGGGGCAGGGTGGTCAGGCGGGCGGGCTGCTGGCAGCAGTCGAGGATCGGGCCACCCCGCATCGTTTTCAGGCCAACGTGCAGACCCTGGGCGAGGAGCGATCGTCGCTGCCACAGGGCGGCGAGCGTCGGTGGCATGGCGTTTTCGACCAGGTCGACCAAGTCGCGGACAAAATCAAGCGGCCGCTGGCCAAAGGCAAGTTCCAGCCGCTGATTGGTCCCGAACAGATTCGTGACCACAGGGAAGGCGGAGCCCTTGACCTTGGTGAACAGCAGCGCCGGGCCGCCCCGGGCGATGACCCTCCGGTGAACCTCGGCGATTTCCAGGTGCGGATCGACCGGCTCGTCGATGGTCAGCAACTGGTCATGCCGTCGCAGCAGGTCGAGGTAATCGCGCAGATTGAGCAGTGCTGGCATGGGGATGGCGGCTGGGCGGGTACGGGTTGGAATTCAGTGGTGATGGTCTTCGCCAAGAAACAGACGGTGGTACTCTTCGCCTGATAAATGGTTGCGCATAATCCCGGTGAGCAGGTCAACCACCTGGTGGATCTCCTTCTCGGACATGCGCGGTACCAGCGCCGCGGTCATGCGGTCGCTGCTGAACTGCCGCAGGAAGGCAACGAGTGACTGCTCGTCCGTGGCGCGATTCATGCCGAAAAACATGACGGCTCCAGGATGGTGAGGCGTTCAGCCTGCAAGGATGGTCCACCAGACCTTGCGATCGCGCGGTCCGTCGAACTCACAGAAAAAAACGCGCTGCCAGGTCCCCAGCCGCAATCGCCCCCGTTCGAGGAAGATGGTGACGGAAGACCCTGTCAGCGCGCACATCAGGTGGGCCGGCGAGTTGCCTTCGGCGTGACGGTAGGGATAGTCTGCCGGCACAATCCGCTGCAAGGCGCCGAGCAGATCGTGCCGGACATCCGGATCAGCGCCCTCGTTGATGGTGAGGGCCGCGGTGGTGTGGGGATTGTACACCACCAGCATTCCCTCCTCGACGCCTGTGCCCGTCACCGCCTGCTGCAGGCGATCGGTCAGGTCAATCAGAACTGCCCGACCGGTGGTGCGGACCGAACATTCACCTCGGGGCATTGCCGTCTCCTGTGGGGGTCAGTTCTGCAGTTCCCACTGGCCATATTCGTTGCGGCAGGCGGTGCTGTAGGTTCTCTCGGGACGTCCGTCTATCACCGCTTCGATCTCGGCCCGGCGGCAGACCTTCCGCGAGGACGGCTCCTGATAGGCAGGCTGCGGCGTCACGGTATACTGATTGCCGGTGTCTGGATTGACCCAGCTGGAGCGCTGATTGGACACGCCGCGTTCATACATGTGGTTCAGTTGCTGCCGGTCATATTTGTCCATCTCGTTGCCGACAATATAGCCGAGCATCGTCCCCACCGCGGCGCCGATCAGGGTGCCGCCGGTGTTATGGCCGATGGCCTGGCCAATAAGGGCGCCCGCGGCAGCGCCTCCGGCAGCGCCGGTCTGGGCCTTGTTGGCACAGGAGGTGAGCAGCAGAAGAAAGAGAAGGGCCAGAACGCTGAGGTACTTCATGGTGGATCTCCCTGCACAGATGCGGATTGCCTGAGGGCTTCGGGCAACTCCTTGCTCGACTGCACCCCCAGTTTTCGTAACGCCTCGGCTCGGGCAATCAGGTTGCCCTGGCCGGAAGCAAGCCGGCTTTTGGCGGTATGCCAGGCCTGTTGGGTTTGGTTGAGGCGGAGGCCAATCTCTTCAAACGCCTCAATAAATCCAACGAGTTTATCATAAAGATTCCCTGCCTGTTTGGCAATGGTTAAACTGTTGCGGTTCTGCTCGTCCATGCGCCAGAGGTGGTTGATCGTACGCAAGATGGCCAGCAGGGTCGAGGGGCTGGTGAGGATGACCTTGCGGTTCATGGCGCTGACCAGCAACTCGGGATCCTGCTCCACGGCCAGTTGGAAGGCCCCTTCGATGGGAATGAACAGGAGGACGAAATCGATCGACCCGATGCCGGCCAGCTGGTGGTACTGTTTGGCCGCCAGCTGGGCCACGTGCCTTTTGATCGAGTCCAGATGCTGGCTGACAGCCCGTTGCTCTCGCTCCGCATCGGTGGTCTGGTGTGCCTCCAGAAACGCCTTGAGCGACATCTTGGCGTCAATGATAATCGAGCGGTTTTCCGGCAGGTGGATGAGCACGTCGGGCTGATAGGCGGTCCCGTCTTCGCCGCGCAGATGCACCTGAACGGAAAATTCGCTGCCGTTGCGCAGGCCCGAGGCCTCAAGCAGCCGGGTCAGGACCATCTCGCCCCACTGTCCCTGGGTCTTGTTCCTGCCGCGCAGGGCTTCGGCCAGATTGGCAGCCTCGGCGCCAACCTGCTGGTTAAGCTGACGTAGGTGCTGGATCTCCTTGAGTATGGAAACCCGGTCCCGCGCTTCCCGGTCATAGACATCGTCGACCTTGCGTTTGAATTCCTGCAGTTGGTCGTGAAACGGCCGGAGCAGGGCGGTCAGGCCCGACTGATGCCGCTGGCTGATCATCTCCCCCTGTTCGCCAAGGATTCTCCCTGCCAGCAACTGAAAATCCTGTTCGATCTGCCGCCTGGTCTCGCGCAGCAGTTCCTCCCGTTCCGCCACCTGTCGCTGCATGACCGTGCAGGCCGTCTGCAGCGAGGCGTTTTCGATGTCGATTTCGCGGTTCTCCCGGGTCAGCTGGTTGCGCTCCTGCTGGAGCTGGCGCATTTCTTCGGTACATTCCCGGTAATCCTTTTCCGCCTGTGCAAGGCGCAGGGAGAGGACCAGCCGCCGTCTCTGGGCAAAGAGGAGGGCAAACAAAAAGAGAACAGCGGCAAGCACGAACCCGGCAGCCAAGCCAACGCCGAGCGAAACCGGGTGCAGCTGCTGGATGAGCGGGAGGAGTTGGTGCACGGGGCAGGGCGGATTGGCGGCAGGAGGAAGGACGTTCAGCGGCGGCGGGACAACCGGCGCAGTTCTTCCAGTTCGTCGAGCAAGTCAAGCACCAGGCCGCAACCCGGCAGATTGACCCGCAGATCCCGCTGCAGTCGGACCACGGTCTGCACCCGCCTGATGGCAACACAGGTGAATCGCCATTCCCGCGGCGACTGGCCCTGCGGCAAGAGAATGCCCTCGTCGATCATGTCGTGGATCAGTTCGGCGGTGACGCCGCAGACCCGACAAAGGTCGGCCAGGGTACAGAGGGTTTCCTCGTTCAGGACCACGCCCTGGATGTAGGCAGTTTGCTCAGGCATGTCAGATCCCCATGGCGGCGCGAGGGTTGAACGGCATCAGTCTGGCCATGTTCTCGTACAGTTTTCGCTGCTCTTCGGTATGGACCTCGGGCTGAACAATCTGCAGGGTGACGATCTGGTCGCCGCGGTTGGCGCCGGCGCAAAGTCCCTTGCCCTTGAGGCGTAATTTCTTGCCGCTCTGAGATCCGGGCGGAATCTTCAACTGCACGCTGCCGCCCAGCGTCGGCACGGCCAGAGTGGCGCCCAGCGCCGCCTCCCAGGGGGTGACCGGCAGGGTGAGATGGATGTCCCGTTTCTCGGCGTGGAACAACCGATCCGGCTGGAAAGCGATTTCGAGAAAAAGATCCCCGGGCGCGCTGCCGCCATATCCGGGCAGGCCCTGGCCCTCCAGGCGGATTCGCTGCCCTTCGATGATCCCCTTGGGGATGACCACGTGCAATCGGTGGGGACTGGAGCCAACCCGGCCGCTCTGGTCCACTGTCGGACGGGTAAGGGTGATGGTCTGGCGGGCGCCGTGATAGGCGTCGGCGAGGCTGATGACAATCTTGGCGTGGTGATCCTCTCCCTTCATGCGAAAGGTCTGCTGGCGACGGGAGCTACCCGCATGATCGCGGCCGAACAGCGATTCAAAAAAGTCGCTGAAGTCGGCAGCGTCGGCGCCGGTATAGCCCGCGCCGCTAAATTCAAAGCCGGCGTCCCAGTTGGGTGGCGGCTCAAAATGATCGCCGTTGCGCCAGTTTGCCCCGAACTGATCGTAGGCGGCCCGTTTTTCCGGGTCCTTCAGCACCTCGTAGGCTTCGCCGGCCTCCTTGAATTGGACCTCGGCATTATTCTCCTTACTGACATCGGGATGGTACTTTCTCGCAAGCCGGCGATAGGCCTGTTTGATCTGCTCCTGGGTGGCGTCGCGAGCAACTCCCAGGATCTGATAATAATCCTTGTATTCCATTGTGTTATCCTGAAGATCAGCGGTGCTGTCATTTGTCCTCTACAGTAAGATCAGCCTGTTGAAAAGAAAAGAAAAAAAATGGAATGACAGCTTTCTGCTTGAAGAGCGGTTACGGTATCTCTTATGCTGAACACATGGAGCAGACCACAAGGAATATCGTCCTGACCGGGTTTCGGGCCACGGGCAAGACCTCGGTCGGGCGCTTGCTGGCGGCAAAGCTGGGGTATCGCTTTGTCGATGCGGACCAGTTGCTCTCCGAGCGGCTGGGCAGCACCATCGCCGAGTGTGTCGCCCGGCATGGCTGGGAGCGTTTCCGCCAGGCGGAGCGCCAATTGCTTGCCGAGGCGCCCGCCATGCGTCGCACGGTACTGGCGACCGGCGGCGGGGCTATTGAACACCAGCCTGAGTGGCAGAAACTTCGTGATCGTTGTCTGGTGATCTGGCTTGATGCCGATATCGCCACCATCCGCCAGCGGCTCGGCAGCGACCCCCAGACCGCGGTGCAGAGGCCATCGCTGACCGGGGTCGCGGTCGAGGATGAACTAGAGCAGGTACTGCGCCGGCGTCTGCCCCTGTATGCCGCGGGTTCGGACCTGCGACTGGAGACCGCGGGCGTTGCGCCCGAGGATTTGGCTGAGCGGATATCGAACGAGATAGAAAAGATGGAAGCTGAGCGGGGAGTGGGACAGGGCGGAGAGGATGTCACCGAGACAACACAGCAGCGGCGGGAGAACGGCAATGGTTGACGAAAACTCCAGCGAGATTCGATCGGTTTGGCTGGTGACCCGGGAGTACGATGGCCTGGCCGGTGCGGGTGGAGTCAAGGACGTCTGCCGGCAACTGGCTGAGACGCTGGCTGCCCGGGGCGATTGCCAGGTACGGGTGATCCTGCCCCGGTACGGATTCATGGACGCGGCTCAGTTGGGCTTTACCCTGGCCGGCCCCGGCGACCACAGCGGCCGCATCGGCGGACGCCGCTTTGCGCAGGTCTTCGAGGTGGACATGCATTATGCCCTCGAGGAGCGGCGGGAGACGGTTGCGGTCTGGCAGGCGGACATTAACCGGGTACGGGTGCTGCTGATTGAGGCTGATCGCTATTCCAGCAAGCGCAGCGTCTACACCTACACCGACGAGGACGAACTGGAAGTAGCCTGGCAGCGGACCGGCGGCGGCCATTTCGACTACTTTGCCATGAACGTCCTCCTGCAGAAGGCGGCTCTTGAGCTGATGATCCTTGTGGAGGAGCGGCCCGACATCATCCATTGCCACGACGGCCATGCCGCCCTTCTACCGGCGATGATGCGGGAAAACAGCGGCTGGCGGTCGTACTTTCACCGCACCGGAGCCGTGGTCACCGTACACAATGCCGGTTTGGGGTATCACCAGGAGGTGGATGACCTCGAATTCGCCCGCGCCATAACTGGCCTGCCGCGACGGGTAATCGAGTCGAGCCGGCTTGGCCGGAGTTTCGACCCCTTTCTGGCCGCTTCCGGCTATGCAATGCTCAATACGGTCAGCGAGAATTATGGCCGGGAACTGCAGGAAACGCCTGATGACGCCCGCACTGGCTGGCTCGGGCATGCCCTGCTTGATCGTCAGGTACGCCTTTTGGGCATTACCAACGGCATCGATCCCACCGCCTTTGATCCCACCCGGCCGGAATTGCTGGGGCTGGCGGCCGCCTACGACGTCGGCGGGGGAGCGCTGGACGGCAAGCGGACCTGCAAGGAGGCGCTGCTGGCGCAGATTGTCGCCGGCGGCCCCTGGGAGCGGACCAAACAATACGGGACTCTGGCCATGGGGCCGGAGGCGGGCCTGTTCACCTTCATCGGCCGGCTGACCTCGCAGAAAGGGGTGGACATCCTTATCCGGGCCATCTTCGAGCTCCTGCCCGAAAACCTGCAACAACAGGTGCTTGTCTTCGGCTCGGGCGCGCCAGAGCTTGAAAACCAGCTAGAGGTGCTGGCAGTTTCCCAAGGCGGCTGGGGGCGGGTCTGCTACCTCAAAGGGTATGATCCGGTCCTGGCCAACAAGATCTATGCGGCTGGAGATTTCTTCGTTATTCCTTCCCGATATGAGCCTTGCGGCCTGACCGACTACATTGCCCAACTGCTCGGCAACCTGCCGATCGTGCATCGGGTCGGCGGCCTGATCAAGGTGGTGGATGGGGAGACAGGCTTTTCTTATGGCGACGACGCGCCGGCGACGCTGGCCCAGACGATGCGGCGGGCCCTGTCGATCTACCATCAGCAGCCCGAGCGGATCAAGGCCATGCAGCAGTCGGCGGTCGAGCGGATCAAACAGGTGCACACCTGGGAAAAAGTGCTGGATGATTACATCCTCCTCTACCAGCAGGCCATGCGAATGGCCGGCCGCGGTCGCTGAGGACAGGATGTTGGTCGCAGACCCGAGGGCGGGCGGACGCGGCTGGTTCGATTCCCGCCGGGACCATTTTGTCCGTCAGGCCCTGGGCGATTTTATGACCCTGGCCACCGGATTTCAGGAGCTCTATGCCTCCTGCCTCGAATGTTGCCTGCAACAATCGGCTGGCGGCGTCAGCTGGAAGAACCGCGAGGTGGGCGAGACCTGGGGAAGAATGCACCGGCGTCTTGCGGAAATGGTGGGCACGGAACGGGATGCCGGCCCCCTCTGGCAGCTGAAAGACCTCTGTCACCGGATCTGGCCGCAGGAGCAGCGGGCACTGCATGGTCATGGCGTCCTGGTCGACTGGCTGATTGGCTCCTTGTTTCACGAGGCCATGAAGCTCAAGGAAAACCTGTACCTGCTCGGCACCTATGGCCCGGCCGCCGCAGCCCTGGGCGGGGTGGCCAGACTCGGCGTCGGCCGCGACGACCGGCCCCCACGTTCGCCCATGGCGGACCTGGATGCCCTGATCGAGGGCGCCGCCGCTGCCGTCGCCGGCCAGGTGGAGCAGATGGGATTTTTGTTTGGCCAGATTAATGACCTCCTGCGCCTGATGCTTCCCGACCTGGCGGCCAATCCGCTGGTGATCCGGTTGCTGGTCGAGCGTGAACAGGAGGCAACGGCTCTCTGGGGCGAGTCGCTGGAAGAGCTGTTCGCGGATGTGCTCGGCGGTCACGCCGCGGACGGTTTCTGTCTGGCCGGGGCGAGCTACCTGCACGGCCATTGGCGCCGGCAGGCATTAGTCATGTATCGGCGGGCCCTGGCCCTGGCGCCTGGTTGCGATGAGGCCATCGTCAGAATCGCGCACATTGAGGCCATTCTTCGGGCAACCCCCGGGGCATGTGCGGAATAACACAACAAAACAGCCAACTTCTGCAAGGAGCGACATACCATGACAATCAAAGTAGGCATCAACGGATTTGGCCGAATCGGCCGGAACATATTTCGCGCCCTGAGCAAGGATCCGGCCTTTGCCGACATCGAGATCGTCGGCATCAACGACCTCACCGACGTCAAAACCATCGCCCATCTGGTGAAATACGACTCGATCATGGGTGTTGCCGGCCAGCAGATTTCCGCCGCCGAGAACGCCATCGTGGTCGATGGCCGCACCATCCCAATTACCAGCCACCGAAAACCGAACGAGATCCCCTGGGGCAGCCTGGGCGCCGAGTACGTGCTGGAATGCACCGGCCTGTTCACCGATATGGAGACGGCCAAGGCCCATATCGACGCCGGCGCGAAAAAGGTGATCATCTCCGCGCCAGCCAAGGGTGAGGTCAAAACCATCGTCATGGGCGTCAACGAGGACGAATATGACCCGACCCAGCATCATGTGGTCTCCAACGCCTCCTGCACCACCAACTGCCTGGCCCCAGTGGCCCAGGTGATCCTGAATAATTTCGGTATCAAACGGGGATTGATGACCACCGTGCACGCCTATACCGGTGACCAGCGACTGCTCGATTTCCCCCACTCCGACCTCCGCCGGGCCCGGGCCGCGGGCCTGTCCATGGTGCCGACCAAGACCGGCGCCGCCGCTGCCGTCGCTCTGGTTATCCCTGAATTGAAGAATAAATTCGACGGGCTCGCCGTCCGTGTGCCCACTCCGGATGTGTCTCTGGTGGATGTGGTCATCGAGGTGGAGCGGGAAACCACGGTGCCGGAGGTCAACAAGGCCCTGGCCGCAGCCGCCAACCGCTATCTGGCCTATACCGAGGAACCACTGGTGTCGATCGACTTCCAGGGCGATCCCCATTCCTCCATTGTCGATGGCCTCTGCACCCGGGTGATGGGCAGCTCGATCAAGGTCATGAGCTGGTACGACAACGAGTGGGGCTACTCCAACCGCATGCTTGATCTGGTGCTGCACATGGAGGCGAACAAGGCCCTGTAACAACAGTCCGAGCAGGCGACGCCGCGGAGGGCTGCATGCTGGCCCCCTGCGGCCTGTTGTTCGTCAAATGACGAAACAAAAAAACCGGAATGTCCGGGTCACCCTCGCTCATCAAGGGCAACCGGGACATTCCGGTTTTCGTATGCGGACTGGATGCCGGCGTGTTATCCGGCTGCCAGCGGCTGGTGATCAGTCTTCGACGTATCCCTTGCCCTTGCAGGTCGGGCACTTCTGATCCGGGGTGCAGACCTGACCATCTTCATTCTTGCCCTTCCACTCGCTGCTGGTCTCACACACGCCTTCGATTACCTTCTTTCCCATGCAGGTCGGACAGACATCTTTCTTTGCATCTTGAGCCATTGTACCCTCCTTTGAAATGAGTAGCCGAAAAATTTGAATGAGGCCACTATAAATCAATAAATGAAAAAATCAACGTGTTCGGACGCGAATGGAACGGTTTCCCGTTCTACTTCCAGGTCGGACACGCAACCCCATGGAGGCGGGCAGGCGTTCCGAGCCTCGGGTTTGTCGCCTCGGCCAGAGGCGAAGTTGGCCGGCGCCCAGCTGTCCAGGGACGATTATTTTTCCTTCCAGTCCGGCCGCAGGTGCAGCTCGGTGAGTTGCTTGCGAGCCACTGACGAAGGGGCCTCGGTGAGCGGGCAGGTGGCCTTCTGGGTCTTGGGGAAGGCAATGACGTCGCGGATGGATGAGGAGCCGGTGAGCAGCATCATCAGCCGGTCGACGCCAAAGGCTATGCCGCCGTGGGGCGGAGCGCCTAGTTCCAGAGCGCGCAGGAGGAAGCCGAACTTCTCCCGCGCTTCCTCGGCGTCGATGCCGAGCGCCTTGAACACGGTCTGCTGCATGGCGGGGCTGTGGATGCGGATGGAGCCGCCGCCGATCTCGTTGCCGTTGAGCACCAGGTCGTAGGCCCGGCTCTTGACCGCGCCGGGGTCGGTCGCAAGCAGGGCCAGCTGCTCCTCGTTGGGGGCGGTGAAGGGATGGTGCACGGCCGTGTAGCGCTTCTCCTCCTCGTCGTATTCGAGCAGGGGAAAATCCGTCACCCAGAGAAACTCAAAGCCGTCTCCGTCCATCAGGCCAAGCCGTCTCGCAAGTTCAAGCCGCAGTTCGGAGAGCACCTGATGCACAACCTTGGTTCGGTCGGCGCCAAACAGGATCAGGTCGCCGGGCTGAGCGTCGAGTGCCGCGGCCATGAGGGCGATCTCCTCCTGACTGAAAAACTTGGTGATTGGCGACTGCCATTCGTTCTCCTTGATCTTAATCCAGGCCATGCCGCGGGCCCCGAAGCGGCCGGCGAACTCGGTGAGGTCATCCAGATCCTTGCGCGAGAAGGCGCCGCAACCCTTGGCGTTGATAGCCTTGACCACCCCGCCCTGTTCGATGGCGGTCTGGAACACCTTGAAGCCGCAGCCCCGCAGGGTCTCGGTCAGGTCCACCAGTTCCAGGCCAAAGCGGGTGTCGGGCCGGTCGGTGCCGTAGCGGCGCACGGCCTCGTCGTAGGTCATCTGCGCAAAGGGCGGCTGTAGATCGATGTTGCGTACCGATTTGAACAGGGTCTTGATCATGCCCTCGACGATTTCGATGATTTCGTCTTCGGTGATGAAGCTCAGTTCCATATCGATCTGGGTGAACTCGGGCTGCCGGTCGGCGCGCAGGTCCTCATCGCGGAAGCACTTGACGATCTGGTAGTAGCGGTCCATGCCTGCGACCATCAGGATTTGCTTGAACAACTGCGGCGACTGGGGCAGGGCGTAGAATTTTCCGGCATTGACCCGGCTGGGGACCAGGTAGTCCCGCGCGCCCTCGGGGGTAGAGCGGGTAAGCATCGGCGTCTCGATCTCAAGGAAATTGTTGGTGTTGAGATAGGAACGCACGGCCTGCAGGGCCTGGTGACGGAGAATGAGATTGCCGGCAATTTCCGGCCGACGCAGGTCGAGGTAACGATACTGCAGCCGGAGGGTGTCGGAGACCTCGATGTCCTCGTCCAGCGGGAAGGGCGGCGTCTCGCTGGTGTTGAGGATGCGCAGCTCGTCCACCAGGATCTCGATGGCGCCGGTCTTGAGCTTGGGATTTTCCATGTCGGCGGGCCGGGCGACCACCCGGCCACGCACGGCAATGACCCACTCGCTGCGGAGCTGATGCGCCTTGGCGTGCACCTCGGTGTTGATCTCCGGGTTGAATACCACCTGGGTGATGCCCCAACGATCGCGGAGATCGATGAAGATGACGCCGCCATGGTCGCGGCGGCGCAGCACCCAGCCCATGAGGGTGGTCTCCCGGTCAAGGAACTCCGGGCCGAGATCGTTGCAGGTGTGTGTGCGCCGGAGCGCTCCCATTGATTCCATGTTTGTTCTCCAGAAAGTAGGCAGGCCGCCGTTCGGCAAGCCTGGGAAAAAAGTTCTGAGGTCGGCGGCCGGGTGCTATCCCGGTCGGTACGGCGCGAAGTGCGTTCAGCCGTTCAGCAGTTCGATCAGCCGCCGGCATTGCTCTTCCGGGGGGCCGGCGAGTGACAGCGGCTGCTGCTCCTGGGTGGTCATGTCGCGGAGCGTGCCCTCCTGGCGGGCCCACTCGTCGGTGCCGACGATCAGGGCGAAGCGGGTGTTGACCCGGTTGGCCTGCTTGAGCTGCGCCTTCAGGCTGCGTCCGCTGTAATCGATAGCTGCCCTGATGCCGCTGCGGCGAAGCAGATGGGTCAGGCGGCTGCAAGGGGCGAGCAGGTCGGGGCCGAGGGCGGCGATGAACAGGTCGGCCGTGGCCTTGGGCAGTTTGTCGTCCCCCTGCTGCTCCAGCAGAAGCACGATCCGCTCCAGCCCCATGGCAAAGCCGATGCCGGTCAGAGGCGGCCCGCCCAGCTGTTCGATCAGACCGTCGTAGCGGCCGCCCGCGCCCACGGCCGCCTGGGCGCCCAATTCGGTGGTCAGGAACTCGAAGGTGGTGCGGGTGTAGTAATCGAGCCCACGGACCATGAACCGATTAAGTTGAAAGGGCACGTCAAGGAGTTCGAGCGCCTGCCTGACGGCGAGGAAATGCTGGTCGCAGTCGGGGCAGAGGGCGTCGAGCAGCGATGGCGCCTCCTGGACCAGGGCGCGGCAGGTGGGTTTCTTGCAGTCCAGGACCCGCAGCGGATTGGTGTGGGTTCTGCGTTTGCAGTCGTCGCACAAGCCGTCCCGTTTCTGTTCGAG
Organism: uncultured Desulfobulbus sp.; assembly: GCA_964521155.1. Classification (GTDB taxonomy): domain Bacteria; phylum Desulfobacterota; class Desulfobulbia; order Desulfobulbales; family Desulfobulbaceae; genus Desulfobulbus. Next base: position 20,643 of record CAZFPV010000003.1, read on the forward strand.
ATAGGCGACCAGCGCGACCTTGAACGGCGGGCGGCAGACCGGGCAGCCGAGCGAGTTGAGTTCCAGGCTGACCGAGAGGCCGAGTTCCGCAAACAGCAGGTGGCCCATGGCGATCAGTTCGGCATCGACCTGGGGTTCGGTGGCGCCGATGATCTCGGCGTCCAGTTGGTGGAACTGGCGCAGCCGCCCCTTCTGCGGCCGTTCATGCCGAAACATTGGGCCAATGGTATAAAGGCGCTGCACCGGCTGCTGCACGTGCAGGCCGTGTTCGATGAAGGCCCGCATGATCGAGGCGGTGGCCTCGGGCCGCATGGTGATGCCCTTGTCGACGAAGGTATACATCTCTTTTTCGACTACGTCGGTGGCCTCGCCGATGGAGCGAACGAACAGCTCGGTTTTCTCCAGGATCGGCAGGCGGATCTCCTGCAGACCGAACCGTTCGAAGATGCTGCGGGCGCAGTGTTCGGCAAACTGCCACCGGGCCACGCTGTCTGGTAGAATGTCTTTAAAGCCGTTGATAGCCTGTATTTTCAAGGAAAACTCCGGGAAATGGGCAGCGGGCAGTGTCGGGCGTTGCCTCGGACGGATGATGATAAGGAAAACTACGAAATCTACTCGAATCCAAGGGAAAAAGTCAAGCCGGTGTCGCTTTGTTGTGGTATTATCCGGCCATGGGTGGCAACGAGAACACCCTGTCGCGTCATGCAGACCTCGACGCTTGACAAACTGGCATGGGCGCGGCATTGTTTCTTACTATCCAGGTGTTTTTTGTCAGGAGAGTGGAGCGGATCTTCACTGTCCTTTTTCTTCCCGTTTTTTTCAAGAGAGTTGCATGAAACTGCCAGAATTGAAGATAGGCTCGCTGGTTGCGAGAATACCCATCATCCAGGGCGGCATGTCGATTCGGGTATCGACTTCGGCCTTGGCCATACCGGTCGCGGAATGCGGCGGCATCGGCACCATAGGCGGCTCGGGCATCCCTGTGCCGGAACTGCAGGAGGATATCCGGAAGGCCAAGAATGCCACCAAGGGCGTCATCGCCGTTAACATCATGTACGCCATGAAGGACTTCTACGAGCTGGTGATGGGCTCCATCGAGGCCGGTGCGGACATGATCATCACCGGCGCCGGCTTCTCCCGCGACATTTTCAAGATTGGGGCGAAGTTCAACATCCCGATAGTGAGCATTGTGTC
>CAZFPV010000004.1:0-21608 GCA_964521155.1 uncultured Desulfobulbus sp.
TATGTTCGCGTTGCGCTGTTGTAGTCTGGCCGGGAGCGTTTCGAGCCGAGGACAGCGACAGTCACGAGACCGAGCGTTTTCTCAGCGCGTTGCCACGTTCAATTTGGGCCCTTCGGGGTTCCGTTACAATCTATTGAGGCAGGTATGAAAGTAGGAATCGTTGGGTTGCCGCAGACCGGCAAAAAGACACTTTTTCAGGTTTTGACAGGCAGCAAGGTCCACGATGCGGCGGGCCCTTTGAAACCCATTCCCGGTACGGCCGACATCGTGGACAAGCGCTTTGATCGCCTGGTGGCCATGTACTCCCCGAAAAAGGAAACCCGGGCCCGCATCGACCTGGTGCTCTTGCCCAAGATGGAACAGGAGGCAATCACCAAGGGTGATATTTTTCGTGATATCAATGATGTCGATGTGCTCTGCCATGTGGTTCGCGCCTTTGAGGACGAGTCGGTCTACCACGCGGCCGGCTTGGTCGATCCTTTGCGCGATGTCGAGGCGGTCAATTCCGAATTTTTGCTGCATGATCAGATCTTCCTGGAAAAACGGATCGAACGGTTGGAAACCAGCCTGAAGAAAATAAAGGACGAGCGGCAGGCCAAGGAACTGGATCTGCTCAAACGAATGCTGGCGCACTTGGAGAACGAGCAGCCCTTGCGGTTGATGGAATTAGCGGAGGAAGAGGAACTCCTGATCCGGAGTTACCCGTTCATCACCAGGAAGGAGTTGATCTTGGTCTTCAACGTCTCCGAAGACCAACACAACGAGACCGCGCTCATCGAGCAGGTCAGCGACCTGTGCGCGGCGGGAAAGATGGAGGCCATGACCGTTTCCGCCAAGGTCGAGTCGGAAATAGCGCTGCTGGACAGCCTAGAAGAGCGACAGGAGTTTCTCCAGGATCTCGGTATTGCCGTCTCGGCTCTGGAAGTCCTCACCGGATTGTGCCTGAAGGCGCTTGGCCGCATTTCCTTCTTCACGGTCGGCCCGGACGAGGTTCGCCAGTGGCTCGTACGTCTGCATTCGACCGCGCCCAAGGCTGCCGGCGTCATCCACTCGGATCTGCAAAAGGGTTTCATCCGCGCGGAAGTAATGAAGTATGATGAACTCATTGCCCTCGGCAGCGAGGCGGAACTGAAAAAGGCCGGCAAACTCGCTGTGCAGGGCAAGGAGTACATCGTCGCTGACGGCGACATCCTGAACATCCGCTTTAACCTCTGAGCCGGGCAAGACGCCGGGGTGCCTGCCCGCACCATCGCACGCAGCATTTCAGCACCCCCTCAGAGTGGAAAAAAGGGATCAGTCGTTGCATTTCGACTGATCCCTTGCATTGTGCCCGTCAAGGGTAATTGGTTAGATTGTACTCTTTCGCATGAGGAATCCCGCACCCTATCTACCTGATTTACCAGCATATGGTGCGGAAACGGAGAAAACAGCAACCTGAACGCCCGCAAGAACTGATATCAGGGATGGTCAGGTCATGGGCAAACGCCACCTCTCGCCCCGGGCCGAACGCCCAACAATCAGGCGGATTCGCCGTCGGCGAGAAAATGCCGACCATCAAAGCTGTCGCCAGTGAATCCAAAACCGACGATACAGTTGCGGCCGACCTTCACCCCGGCCGGCACCCGCGCCTCCTTGCCGACCAGAGAGATGCCGGTATACAGGTGTTTAGGGAACTGCTTGTTCACTATCGTCAGATTCGGCCCTTCGCCAATCACCGAGCCCTTGCCGACATGGACCCGCTTGTCGCAGATGGTAAGATCGACGACGGCGCCCTCCTCGATGATCGAATCGGCGAAAATCACCGAATTGGACACGATCGCTCCCTTTTTCACATGCACACCCGGCGAGAGCACCGAGTTGATCACCGTCCCCTCGATGATGCACCCCGAGGAGACCATCGAGGCGCTCACCGTGGACCCTGCCATGAATCGGGCCGGCGCCCTGTCCATGGGGCGACCGCCGTAATCGGGGTTGGAGCGGATCTCCCACTCCTCCGGGGAGATGCCGGAATCGTCGCGGGTGATGTCCATGTTAGTCTCCCAGTAGGACTGGATGGTGCCGACGTCGCGCCAGTAGCCGTAGAAGGGATAGGCGAACACCCGGTCCTCGTTGATGGCCCGGGGGATGATGTGCATGCCGAAATCGACCTCGCTGCGGTCCTGGGCCAGGGTGCGCAGCAGATACTTGGTGTCGAAGACGTAGATCCCCATGGAAGCGAGGTTGGTCCGGGGCACGGCCGGCTTCTCCTCCCAGTCGATGATGCGGTTCTCGGTATCGATGATACCCGCGCCGAACTGGTGGATGTCGCGCTTGGGCACAACCATCATGCCGATGGTGATATCCGCCTTCTTGTGCTGGTGATAACTCACCATGGCGTCGAAATCCATGCGGTAAATGTGATCGCCCGAGAGGATGACCACCTGCTCCGAGGGATTGTCCTTGATGAAATCGATGTTCTGCCGGATCGCATCGGCGGTTCCCTGGTACCAGTCCGAATCCTTTTCCCCGGTGCGGGGCGGCAGGATCTTGACCCCGCGGGTGCGGCCGGTGAAGTCCCAGGCCTCGCCACCGCCGATATGGGCCATCAGCGACAGCGGTTTGTACTGGGTCAACACGCCCACCTTGGTAAAACCGGAATTCATCACGTTGGACAGGCTGAAATCGATGATCCGGTAAAGACCGCCAAAGGGCACAGCCGGCTTGGCCCGGTGCTCGACCAGCAGATTGAGCCGGCTGCCGATGCCGCCGGCAAGCAGCAAGACAAGGGCGTCAGCGCTGTTGCTCATTTCAATTCCTCCCCATCTTCCAGAGCTGGTCGCGACCATTTCTCCGGTGCTATCCGCGGAGCGACGGTGCAGCCGCATCCGATGCGGAACCCTTGCGGAACGGTGTTGTTCCATCCCACCACGCTGACCCGTCCGATTTTCTCGCACTTGGGCGCACCGACCCGCACATCCGGACCGAAGACCGTGTTCACGTCGCTGACCATATAGTTGAGGTGGGCGCCGGGATGGACAGTGTTGTCGAAAAAGAGGATGGAATCGTTGACCTCGGCCCCGGGCATGACACGTACACCGGGAAAGAGAATCGAGTTGCGTACCGTGCCCTCGATGATGCAGCCGTTGTAGGCCATGGAATTTTCAAGGACGCCATTGGAACCGATCCTGATCGGCTGCCGGTCGGCGATGCCGCGGTGGGCCAGGTTGGTGCGAATGCCCCAGGCCTCGAGATCGATTTTCGGCTCGGGCCCGAGCAGATCCATGGAGGTCTGCCAGTACTCGTCGACGGTGCGGGTATAGCCCCAGTATCCCCGGAATTTATAGCCATACACCTTCCGGTTCTGGCGCATCATCATCGGAATGATGTCCCGGCCGAACTCGTAGGATTTCCCCTCCTGATTCTGTTTCAGCACCTCAAAAAGCACGCCCGGCCGGAAGCAGAGCACGGTCAGCGACGCCCAGCCGCTGCGTGGCGAGGCGGGTTTTTCCTCATAGGAGAGCAAACGGCCGCCGTCCTCCCCCTGGTCGGCTATTTCGGCCACGCCGAACCGTGAGGCCGAGGCCAGGGGCACCTCGATGAAGGCGGCGGTACAGTCGGCATCCTGCTGGTTGTGGTAGTGGATCATCTTGCGGTAATCCATCTGGTAGATGTGGTCGCCGGAGAGGATCAATATCACCGAAGGCCCGTAGTAGCGGATGTAGTCCAGATTCTGGTAGACCGCATCGGCCGAGCCGCGATACCAGTCGGGGTTTTCGTAATCCTTGAACGGCGGCAGGATGGAGATGCCGCGGTTGCGGCCGATCATGTCCCAGGCCGCCCCTGTGCCGATGTGGTTGATCAGCGAGTAGGAGCGGTACTGGCTGAGAATGGCGATGCGCTCAATGCTGGAATGGAGAAGGTTGGAGAGGGGGAAGTCGATCACCCGGGCAAAGCCGCCGAACGGCACAGCGGATTTGGGTCGGTAGTGCGTCAGTACACCCAGTTCATCGACTCGGCCGCCCGCGAGGATCATGGCCAACGTGGAAGGTCTGTGCATAGGACACCGTGCAGGAGGGTTGCAGCGTCCACTCGAGACCTGTTTCTCGCCGCGGGACGCTGACGATGGCATACAGGCGTACTTGCATAGTATGCAAGCCCACGGGATGACGCAAGGAATATCTGCCGTCCATGAGGATGGCCCGCTGGATTCCCTCTCAAAAAGGCGGGGTTATTTTTTGGAGGGAGGTTGCTGCTTGTTGGCCGGGGGAATCGTCTGCTTACTGGCCGGAGGGGGAGGCTGCTTGCCGGTCTGGGTGACCAGACGGATCAGGGTTTTGGTGGTTACCTCCTGGTTTTCCCGCAATGGCAGGTTCTTCAGGGGCGCCTCGGCGCGGGCGGCTTCCTTGTGGCCGCCGGCCGGACCGTACTGGCCAAACGCACTCTTGGCGAGTTTGCCGGCGTTCTTGCGATAGCCGTCGCAACGGAAGATGACCACCATCTTCTCGCCGTGGATGCCGGAGACAATGACCCAGTCAAACCCCTCCACCCGGTTGAAGAAATCGGCGATGATCACCAGGATGTCGGGGGTGCCGACCCGGCCGATGTGAACATAGGCCCTGCGCTTGCTCGTCTTCACCTCGTTGAGGGCGATACGGAAATAGCGAAGTTCGGAACGCCGCAGTTCGGTGAGCTCAAACTTGCGCACCAGGTTGAGATTGGCGATGTTGAACAGGTAGCGGAAGCAGATGCCGTCAGAGATCTGCATGTTCTGCTTCTGGAAGTTCTGTGTGTCAACCTTGACGCCGTAAAAGAGCGCAGTGGCCAAGGCGACGGAGGGCTTGATGCCCGCCGCGCGAAGGTACTCGAGCATGATCGAGGAGGCAGCGCCGTATTCGGGACGGATGTCGATGAAGTCCGCATCCCAGCCGGTGGTCACCGGATGGTGGTCAATGACCGCGTTGAAGGTCATCTTCTCGAAGCATACCAAGTGGTTGGGCTGTGAGTCGATGAGCACCTTCTTGGTGTACTCCTTGACCGGCAGGGTGTGCAGACGCTCAATGGGGATTTTCAGCCGCTCCACCATGGTCATGTTGTTGAGCCGGCGGATCTCGTTGGGGTAGCCGATGGTGACGCTGTGGACGCGGTAGCTGAGCAACCGCTTGAGGGCCAAGGCGGAGGCGATGGCGTCGGGATCGGCGTTGATGACGATCAGCACCGTATCGCCGCGCTCAAAGATGCTCCACAGTCCGTTCAGCCGCGCCAGGGCCGAGTTCTTGCTGGGACTGCGGGTAATATTGTTGTCTGCGATCTTCTCGAGTCGTTTCTGCGTGGACATGAGGTCTGGTCAACATACTGCCATTTCGTACAGCAAAGGCAGTGAACATTGTTTCTTTTCGCCGTTATCGGCGCCGCACCCCACGTCCGATTCATGGATCCGGGCAGAAAGGCGACAGCGTGACTCCTGGCCCGGCGGTGCTGCAGAGGCCTGCTTCCCTGGTTGAAACCCGTGTCAGAGGAAAAACGAACCGCAAGAGTCGCGAGTTTACCACAGGGAAGAAAAAAATAGCAAGCACCGACTGCTGGAACAGCAGCTCCGCGACACTGGTCACGCCACGGCTGCCGGCACAGGAGGAGTGGTCCTACCCTTGGAGCAACCGTGACGACCATGCGCGGGCCAGCGGCTCCCCACCGAGAGCGACGGCTTGCCGGCAGCGGCGGAAAAGACGGTATTTCTTGACTCTACAACCGGCAGCGGTTAGTAAAGCTGGTTAGTTTCGTTCATCGGGCCCCAGCGTGTCGGCCAGCGGCCCGCATGCATCCCGGTCTTTCCCGCCTGCCGCGACAGTTTCCATGATACTGCTCTATCGCTACATCCTGCTAAACTTCTTCCGAAATCTGGCCATGATCATGGCCAGCTTCATCACTATCTACCTGCTCATCGATTTTTTCGAGAAAATCGACAACTTTGTCGAGAAGAGCAAGCCCATGACCCTGGTGGTCAAGTTTTTCCTCCTCAACATCCCCTTCATCGTCGAGCAGATGAGCCCGGTGTGCATCCTCCTGGCTGGTGTGGTCACTCTGGGCATCCTCAACCACAGCAACGAGTTGATCGCCCTCAAGGCCTGCGGCATCCCGCTGCGCAAGATCACCGCCCCGATCATTGCCGCGGCCATGCTCTGCACCCTGGTCTTTCTCTCCATGTCGCAACTGGTCCTGCCCAAGACGGTATCTGCCACCAATCAGATCTGGAATAAGGAGGTCCGGGGCCGGATCGCCATGGGAATCTATCGCAACGGCCGCTACTACTACCGTGGGGAGGACGGGTTCTACTCCTTTGCCCGACCCAACCCGCAGCGGAGCAGCTTCAATTTTTTCTCCTACACCTCCTGGAACAAGGAGTATGAACTGCAAAAGCTGATTTCGGCCAAGACGGTCAACTGGGACAAGGGCACCTGGACTCTATACGGCGGCCAGGATCAGACCATGCGGGAAAACGGCAGGTACTCCACCCAGATATTCAGAATAAAAAACCTGAAATTCCCCGAAACGCCCGACCACTTTTTCGTGTCCGCCTACCACACCATGGAGATGTCCCTCGTCGATCTCTATCGGGAGACCAGGAACAAGAAATCCGTGGAGGAACGCAACAAGGCCTGGGCCGAGTTCTATGGCCGCATCTCCTACACCTTCCTTGGCCTGCCGCTGCTTTTGCTGGGATTGCCGCTCTTGTTGCTGGTGTACCGAAAATGGGGCCGGGACCTGAGCCTGGCCATCCCGGTCAGCTGCGGCATGGCCTTTGCCTGCTGGGGCATCTGGGCCACCCTGCAATCCCTGGCCAAGGCCAGCTACCTCAACCCTTTGATTGCCGCGGGCTCGATCCATCTCCTGATGGGCATTGCCGGTTTCCTTCTCCTGCTGCGTGAGGACCTCTGATGCGGCCCCGGGTCGGCATCGTCGGGGTGCCGCCGCTGGCGGTCATCGAGGAGATCACCGGCCGGGACGAAGTCATCGTCGATCTCGACGAACCGCAGATCGCCGCCCCCATTGACCAGACCGCCGGCCGCATGCCCCGGGTCTATTGCGCCATCCTCCGCACCGTGGTCCTCAACTGCATGCACCTGCCGCTGGACCGGGTCTACATCGACGTGGGGCCAGGCAAATGCGACTGCGCCCTCCATGTAGCCGAGGTGCTGGCCGACATGCTGACCGTGCCGGTCATCCGCACCCGCAATCAAGACGACCGCCCCTTTGGCAACCCGCTCTGCACCACCCGCATGCCGCTGCCGGAAAAATTTGCCCGCATCACCAAGGGGGTGCAGTCGGCCCGGCCATACGAGGCCATGGAGGCCTGCATGCCCACCTGCGGCTTCTGGGGGGTGCCGCCTCGCGATTTCGCCCTGCTGGCGCTCTTTCCGGAGACCACCCACGTCTTCGGCTGGACCCGCTGCATGGAAAACAAGACTCCGGCCGATCTTGCACTCGAACACCACTGTAACCCGGAGATCCCGACGGTGTTCTTCGCCCAGTCGTTCTGCGCCAAGTCGCTGTTGGCCAAGCACCTGGCCGGCAAGCACCCCCGTGCCATCGCCATTGACTGCGACGTCACCGCCGGCAGTTCCACCCGGGCAAAGATCGAGGCTTTCCTTGAGTTATCCGGAATCGAGCCCCGTCCCTGGAGCGAGGACTGATGCTGCTGGCCGACTTTGGCACCTCCTACTGCAAAATCTTGGAGACCGACCGCGACGAGCCGCCGCGGATCGTCGCCACCCGGGAACTCGGCCGCGATTTCTTCGCCGATCTGGCCACCGGACACAACGCCGCCCGGCGGAGTCGACGGAGCATCAACGAGCTGACCGCCCTGGCCCGGGGCGGCCGCCAACTCGTGGCCAGGCCCGACTTCGTGCTGCTTGACTGCGGCAGCCGCGACATCAAGTTTGTTCGCTTCCAGAGCGGCGAGGTCGCCGACATGGGCTGGAACGCCGAATGCGGCGCCTCCATGGGCTTCACCATCGAGCTGCTGTCTACCTATTATAAACTTGAGTACCGCGACCTGCCGGTCCCCACGACTGGTTTTTCCGTCACCTGCGGCGTGCTTGGCATCAGCCACATCTTTGACGCAGTGGTTTCGGGCATCCCCGAGGCAGAGGCGGTGGCCAGGTTTGTCCGCGGCATTGCCCTCAACGCCTACCGCTTTGCCGGAGAGCCTAAGGAACTCTATCTTTCCGGCGGCTTCTGCGACAATCCGCTGTTTGTCGCCTGCCTGCCCTGCACAGTGCATCCGCTCGGCCGCTTCGTCCTGCTGGAGGGACTGCGGCTTGGTTCCAAGAGCTGACCCGATACGGTGATCCGCCCGATGCCATCCCACGTCCCCCTCAGTTCAATCCCGAACAGGGGGAAGGAAACAGAATCATGAGTAACGTGTGCATTATCGGCGCCTATAACACCAAGTTCGGCGCCTTTATCGAAAAGAACAGGGAAACCGGAGAAATCAAGGACACCAAGACCTACTACGAGTTGCTGGTCGAGGCCGGCCGCGGCGCGGTGACTGATGCGGGGCTGCACTTCGATACCATAGACGGCCTGTGGATCGGCGCCTGTTCACCGTCGCTGTTCGTCAATCAGGAGCATGTCGCACCCCTGGGGCTGGAGGTGGCGCCCAAGGAGTTTCGCTTTCTCCCCACCACCCGCACCGAGGGCGCCTGCGCCTCCTCCTCGGTGGCGCTCTACAACGCCGCCTGGGCTGTCGAATCCGGCCGCTTCAAGTGCGTGCTGGTCATCGGTGTGGAGAAGATGAGCCTGCTCTCCACCAAGGACACCACCCACACCCTGGCCTGCTCCTCCTACTGGCCGGAGGAGGGGTCGCGGGGCATGACCTTCCCCGGCCTGTTCGCCGAATACGCCAAAGGCTATCAGGCCCACTACAAATGTACCCAAGAGGAACTGCGCCGAATGCTGGCAGCAGTTTCGGCCCTGGGCTATCGCAACGGCTTGGAAAATCCCCTGGCCCATTTCGGTAAAGGCAGCCCGGCCGACCGCCTCGGCCTGACCACCGCCGAAGCCATCCTTAATCTGCCAGGTGAGGGCAAGGGCGCAAACCCGATGATTGCCGATCCGCTGCGACTGCACGATTGCTCCCTGATCAGTGACGGCGCCGCGGCCCTGGTGCTCGCCCACAAGGATGTCGCCCACTCGCTCAGCAAGCGGGTGGTGGAGATCGCCGGCATCGGCATGGCCACCGAGCGGCTGGCAGAGAGCGTCCGGCCCAACATGCATGAGCTGATCGCCGGCAAGGTGGCGGTCAAGCGCTCGTTTGACGAGGCCGGCATCACCATCGGCGACGTTGATTTTGCCGAGGTGCACGACTGCTTCACCATCAACCAACTGCTCTCCACCGAAGCGTTGGGACTCTCCGGTGACGGCCAGGCCGGCAGGGACTACCTCGAAGGTAAGTACGGCCCCGACGACGACTGCCCGGTCAACCTTTCCGGCGGATTGAAGGCCAAGGGCCACCCGGTCGGCGCCACCGGCGCCTCCATGCACGCCCTGGCCTACAAGCAGCTGGTGGGCGAGCCCATCGGCGTGCGGCCGACAAAAGGTCAGCCGGAAATTGGCGTGGTCTTCAACGTCGGCGGTTCCGCCGCCACCAACTGCGTCACTACCTTGAAAAGGGCCTGATCGGCCTTGCCCCCCGGCCGCTGCCGTTCCAGCGGCGGCCGGAACCCTTCCCCATTACCAACTGTTCACACCGGTCATCAACCCCGATTCATTGCGCCTCACCCATTGTCGCAGCATGGCCGATGTTGCGACAATACCATGCCTCCTCCCTGCCAGAGTATTTTCCTTGCCTGAGGCTATCGAATTGGCGTACAGCTGTGGCAAGGGTACTGCAACTACGGCAGCGCTGAGCCCAGCATGACGAGATCCAGCCATTTCGGACTCGCTTCTAAATCGTTTTATGATTCCATGCCCATCCATCGCCGAGACAATGGCCTTCGGGGCTGCAGCGGCACCCTTGACGGGACTGGTGTGGCTCTGTTCAAAAAGGGTTTGCCCGAGTTATCAATAAAACCGAGAGGGGGAGCACTGCAGCCCATTGGACCTCCCTAACCGCAACCCACAACGGACTGATCCTGCCCTCAAAAAACCATGGCCGTCTCCCTCCTGCCTTGCCTCATCTTTCTCCTTGCCGGCCTGATCCAGGGCCTGACCGGATTCGGCGCCGGCCTGGTGGCGCTGCCGCTGCTCTGCCTGTTCATGGACATCCACCTGGCGGTCCCCCTGTGCCTGCTCAACGGCCTGGTCATTACCACTACCATGGCCATCGAACTACGCCAGCATTTGGATCGTCGCAAGATCCTGCCGCTGCTCCTCGGCTCCATACCCGGCGTCCTTGTCGGGGCGGCAGTGCTGAAACTCGCCGACCCGGGACTGATCAAACATCTGCTGGCCGTGCTGCTCATCGGCTACAGCGGATTCAACCTGGTTTTCTCGCCGCGGCCGATCAAGCCTGCGGTCATCTGGGGATACTTCGCCGGCTTTCTCACCGGAGCCATCAACGCGGCCCTCAGCGCCGGCGGCCCGCCGGCCATCATCTACACCACCCTCACCGACTGGAAGAAGGACGAAATCAAGGCCACGCTCACCGGATTCTTCATGCTCAACGGCTACATGACCTTGGCCGCCTATCTCTTCGCCGGGATGCTCAGCCGGGAAATAATCACAAGCTTTGCCGGCACGGTGCTCTTTGTCCTGGCTGGCACAGTGGTCGGGTCAAAAGTCAGGATCGACCGGAGGGCGTACCTCCGACTCGTCTATATGATTCTGATTGGATTGGGGGTGCTGATGCTTGCGGGATGACTCAGCGCTCGTCTTCGAGAAAGACTCGGCGGAGTTTGTAGAAGTAGTCGATGCCCGACCAGATGGTGATAACCAAGGCCACATAGAGGATGGCCAGGCCGATATGGTGAAGGTAGGGGATAGGCAGGACGCCCAGAGGAAAAATCAGCGTGCCAAGGCCGAGATACTGGATAATGGACTTTATCTTGCCCAGACCGCTGGCCGCGACAACAATCCCGGCGGAAGACGACGCCACGCCGCGCAGGCCGGTGATCACGATCTCCCGACAGAGGATAATCAGTGCCAGCCAGGCTGGCACCCTGCCCAAGGGGATGAGCATGACCAGGGCGGTGGTCACGAGCACCTTGTCGGCCAGCGGGTCCATCAGTTTGCCGAGTACGGTTTCACTTTTGTAACGTCGAGCAAAATAGCCGTCGATCCAGTCGGAACCGGCGGCGATGGCGAACACCCAGAAGGCGACCAAGGCGGTGTCGGGGGTCTGCTCCAGGAGCAGCAACAGCATCAGGCAGCCGGAAAGAAGGAACCGGCCGCCCGTGATCAGGTTGGGAAGATTGAAAATCTTGGAGCGGCGACTCAATTCACTGTTACCATCTGCCGGACATTGATATTGGAAAGGGAGGCCACGCCGCCGCGATAGGTACGGTAGGTTTCCATGACCTTGGCCACATAGGCGCGGGTCTCGGGAATGCCGGGAATACCCCTGTCCGGAGTGACATTCGCCGGGCCGGCATTGTATGCCGCCAGACTTAATTCCACATTTCCGTTATAATTGTCAAGCAGGTAACGCAGATACCGAGTGCCGCCGTGGATATTCTCCGCCGGATCGAAGGGGTTGCTGACGCGCATGTCCCTGGCCGTGCCGGGCATCAGCTGCATCAGCCCCTGCGCCCCCTTGGAAGAGACGGCTCTGGGGTCGAAATTGGATTCGGCCTTGATCACCGCCTTGATCAGGAGCGGATCCACCCCAGTGCTGCGGGCCGCGGCCAGGATATGCCTATCGAGTTCCTGGGGCAGACGGGGGTCGTTGTTGCCCCGCCAGGGCATGAAGACGCTTCGGGCCGCGGCCGGGTTGGAACGCCTGGCGATGGTCCGCAACAGTTGCTCCTCAGGCGTCCCCGCCCTTCGCATCGGCCGCTCGATCATTTTGGCCCTGCCGTCCCCCGGGGTGTTGGTGTAATGACGAATGCCCCGTTCATCAACATACGAGTACATGGCAGCCCTGGCGACGGTAGGCAGCAAGACAGCCAGGAGCAGGAGTACGGTTGAGAAAAGGCGAAGTCCCATCGCGTCCTTTGGGTTATTGTTTGCGTTTATCCCAGTCGGCGAGAAACTGCTGCATGCCGATGTCAGTAAGCGGATGTTTGGCCAACTGGGCGATGACCTTGTACGGGATCGTTGCAATATCCGCGCCGAGCAGGGCGGCCTCAACCACGTGCATCGGGCTGCGAACCGAGGCGACGATCACCTCGGTGGAAAAGCCGTAGTTGCGCAGTATTGTCATTATATCGGCAACCAGATCGAGCCCGTTTACCGAAATATCGTCGAGACGCCCGACAAAGGGGCTGACATAGGTAGCTCCGGCTTTGGCCGCAAGCAGCACCTGGGAAACGGAGAAGATGAGGGTAACGTTGGTTTTGATGCCTTCGTCTGTCAATCGTTTGACTGCCTTGAGGCCTTCCTCGATCATCGGCACCTTGATGACGATGTTGTCGCTGATCTTGGCCAGTTCACGAGCCTCCCTGATCATGCCATCCGCTTCGAGGCTGACCACCTCGGCACTGATCGGCCCGTCCACCAGGTCGCAGATGTCATGGAGGATGGCGGCAAACGGGCGCTGCTCCTTGGCGACCAGGGACGGATTGGTGGTGACGCCATCGACCATGCCCAGGGCCAGTCCTTTTTTGATTTCCTCAATGTTGGCGGTATCGATGAAAAACTTCATTGTTCTCCCTTGTTCGGCGTTGCGGTAAATTGATCACAGCACTGTTCGCTGCAGAAATAGTAGGTGACGCCATCCCGGCGCACGCGCAGGGCCTGGTGTTTCGGAATAAGGACGTGACAGACGGGATCCTCGACCAGCACATCCTGCGCCGGCTGTTCGCCGTCAAGGCGGCTGTTCGCATCCTCGACCGGCGGCTGCTTGCGGAAGTTCTTGCGCAGCAGACGCCAGCCGCAATAGAAAAGTAGGGCCAATATCAGGAGACGGATTGGGGTCATGTCACCTTACACCCCCGGGTCAGCCTGCTGATTTCCCCCGCTCCACACATGACTCATTATAGCCGGGAGCAGGGTAATGGAGAAACGATTTCTTGCCAACGTGTGCGTTTTCAAGGATTTCACGATCGCCATCCGCACCGCGCAGGCAGCCAGCCTGTTTTCTCAACACCCTGATTCAAATCTGTTTTTTCGAGCATACCCAGCAGTGCGACCACGGTCTTACCGGCCAGGGGATGGACCAGATCGGGGGCTATCTCGGCCAGCGGCGCAAGCACGAACCGGCGTTCCAGCATCCGCGGATGGGGCACGGTCAGGGCAGGCTCATGGGTGAGGAGATCCCCGTAGAGCAGCAGGTCCAGGTCCAGGGTCCGGTCCCGGTAGGCGGTCTGCCCCGGTTCACGGCGGCGGCCATGCTGCTCTTCAATGAGGTGCAAATGAGCCAGCAGTGTATCGGCAGCCAGGGTGGTGCGTATCAGGCCGACGGCATTGACAAACCAATGTTCCGTTTCCACGCCTTGCGGCTGGCTGCGGTATGGAGAGGAGATCCGGACGGTCTCGATGGCCGGATGTTGACCCAGCTGCCTCCAGGCCGACAACAGCAGCTGTAGGGATGGCCCCAGGTTGGAGCCCAAGCCAATGCAGGCAGTCTGCGCTTTGGCCATGGCTCAAGACCGCCTGCTGAGTTGGGGAGGGAGTAGAAACCGGCCACAGCGCGCCATGAAGCCGGCCCGTGGGAAACGCTCAGAAATTAGTCAGATCGAGAACGTCGAACATGGTATACATGCCGTTCGGCCTGCCCAGGATCCAGGCGGCAGCCAGCGTGGCCCCATGGGCAAAATTATCGCGACTGGTGGCACGGTGGGTGATCTCCAGCCGTTCGCCCGCACCGGCGAAATAGACAGTGTGCTCGCCAACGATATCGCCGCCGCGGATGGTCTGAATGCCGATCTCCCTGGAGGTCCGCTCGCCGATAATGCCGTTTCGCTCCATCACCCCGACCTCGGCCAGATCACGACCGAGCGCCGCAGCAGCCATCTGCCCCAGTTTGAGAGCCGTGCCCGAGGGGGCGTCTTTTTTCATCCGGTGATGGGCCTCGACGATCTCGACGTCGTAGGCGTCGCCGAGTACCGCTGCCGCCTTGGCCACCAGCTTGAACAAAACATTCACCCCGACCGCCATGTTGGGCGACTGGACGCAGGGAAAATGGCCCTCGGCCAGGGTTCTGATTTCGGCCAGTTCGGCTTCACTCAGTCCGGTGGTGCCGATCACCATGGCCCTGCCATGCTCCGCCGCCAGGCGGGCGAAGGTCAAAGTGGCTGCGTGAAAAGTGAAATCGATGAGCACATCGCCCCGATCGATGACTGCGGCCAAGCCCTCGCTGATGG
The DNA here is from genome assembly GCA_964521155.1 of uncultured Desulfobulbus sp. Taxonomy (GTDB): domain Bacteria; phylum Desulfobacterota; class Desulfobulbia; order Desulfobulbales; family Desulfobulbaceae; genus Desulfobulbus. The sequence continues at coordinate 14,439 of CAZFPV010000004.1, forward strand.
GCACGCCCGTGGGCGCCATGCCGCTGATCGCCCCGGCGTCCCGGCCAATGGCCGGATTGCCCGGCGCCTCGAAGGCTCCTGCAAGTTGCAGCTCAGGATGCGCCTGAACCATATGGATGATCCGCTGCCCCATGCGCCCCGCCGCACCGGCCACTAGTACTCGTGTCATTGCTCCACCCCCCTCGATATTCCAGCGCCCGCTCAGAGCAGCCCGACGCCGCGCATATCCTTCTTCAGCCGCTCCAGACTGGCCTCGTCCATCTGCGTCATGGGCAGCCGCACCTCGTCCGAGGTGATCCGGCCCAGCAGCTGCAATCCCTTCTTGGCCGGCGCGGGGCTGGGATAACAGAACATGGCTCCCATGAGGGAGAATAGTTCGTAGTGCAGGGCATTGGCACGCGGCAAGTCGCCCGCCAGGGCCGCCTCCATCATCCGGGCCATCTTGCCCGGTTCCAGATTGGATACCACCGAAATCACGCCCTTACCGCCGATCAGCACCGTGGGCATGGCCGTAAAATCGTCGCCGGAGAGAATGATGAACTCCTTGGGGCAGAGCTGGACCAGCTCGCTCACCTGGTTGAGGCTGCCGCAGGCCTCCTTGATGCCGATGACGTTGGCCACTTTAGCCAGCCGGGCCACGGTGGCGGGCAGCATGTTGGTGACGGTCCGCCCGGGGACGTTGTACAGCACCATGGGGATGTCCACCGCCTCAAGAATCGCCTTGAAATGCTGGTACAACCCTTCCTGGCTTGGCTTGTTGTAGTACGGCACCACCGACAGCACCGCGTCTGCGCCGCTCTGCTTGGCCGACAGGGTCAGCTCGATGGCCTCGGCGGTGGAATTGGCGCCGGTGCCGGCAATGACCGGCACCCGGCCCCTGACCGTCTTCACGGTTAACTCGATCACCCGTTTATGCTCGTCGAAACCCAGCGTCGCCGACTCGCCGGTGGTGCCACAGGGCACAACCCCGTGAATACCGCTGGCAATCTGGAACTCGATCAGATCGATCAGTCCCTGTTCATCCACCCTGCCGTCGCGCATGGGTGTGACCAGTGCGGTGATGGCTCCCTGAATCTGCTGCATGTGCTGCTCCTTGTTTCGATTTCCCGTCCGAAAAGGTTTCGGGGCGGCGGGCGATGAACGCTCTTCAGGCGATCAACGCCTCAGCATTTAGTTCGCCACGATAAATCAGATGGGCCGGACCCTCGAGTTCAACCTGGGTAAACGGCCCCTGGCCGCTGCCGGAGAACCGGACGACCAGAGTTGCGCCCCCCCGGGTGGTGATCGCCACCGGGGAAGCGACCAGTCCCCTGGCCGCCGCGATCAGGGCCGCGGCCGTCACCCCGGTGCCGCAGGCCAGGGTTTCAGCCTCAACGCCGCGCTCATAGGTGCGGACGGCAAAACCACCTTTGCTCCGGCCGACAAAATTGACATTGGTACCGGCCGGGGCGAACAGCGGATGGAAGCGAAGCGTCCTCCCCAGTCCGTCAACATCCGTCCCATCCAGATCATCAAAAAAGACCACCAGGTGGGGTACGCCGGTGTTGACCGAGTGGACGGTGCATCGCTGTCCCAGCACCTCGACCTCGAAGTCCAGCCGCAGGCTGTGGGGAGCGGTCATACCGATGGTCACCTGGTTGCCAGTCACCATGGCCTCGATGACGCCGGCCAGGGTCTCAAACCGCATTCTCTCCGGAGCAATCCCGTGCATGCAGGCAAATCGAGCCACGCAGCGAGCGCCGTTGCCGCACATCTCGGCCTCGGAGCCGTCGGCGTTAAAAAACCGCCAGCGAAAATCAGCGATGGCCGAGGGTTCGATCAGAAAAAGACCATCGGCGCCGACGGAAAACCGCCGCCGGCACACCAATCGAGCGAACTCAGCCATCCGCTCCTGGGCGATGAGCGGAGTGCGGTGGTCGATGACAAGAAAGTCATTGCCCGCGCCGCTCATCTTGCAGAAGGCTATCGGCAGACTGACGCCGTTCATTACGGTCATTCTCGGCCCATCCTCAGTTCTCGACCATCACCTCGGGCGTCCTCTCGCTTTCGTTGGCCGGCTTGCGGCCGTCAATGCTGGTCACCGAGTAGAAAATCTCGGTCCCCCTGGGCGCCTTTTTGTCGATGAACATGTTGTAGGGCAGCAGGACCTCGCCGGCCAGTTCTGGCTTGGCCTGGCTGCCCGTTCTCCGGTAGACCCTGTACCCGGCCAGATCGCCGGCCTGGACATGATCCCAGAACACCTTGACGCCGACCTCGGTCTTGACGCCTTCGACATTTCTTGGCGGCGGCGGCGCGGTACGGTCTATCGGGCTGGCCTCGACCGACTCGCTGGCGGCGCCGGCGACGGAGCCCTCCTTGTAGGCACTGACCGCCTGCACCTGATAGGCATAGGTCTTGCCGTTCTCCACCTGCAGGTCGGAATGACTGGTGGCGGCCACCGGTTCGCCGAGTTTGGCGAAGACGCCACCATCGACGCTGCGCAGCAGCTGATAGCGGATCGGTTCAGTGGCTACCGAACCATCGGCATGCTTCTGGACCGGCTTCCAGGCAAGCAGGTTCCTGCCGTCGCCAGGCTTGACGCTCAGCCCCTCGGGGGTTGCGGGCGGGGTGTTCCAGAGAAAGGAGATCACATTGGAGTCAGCCGACTCATTCCACCAGCCGGTCTTGCTCCGCACCATGAAAAAGTAGAGGTTGCCGGGACGCAGCACGGTCATTTCGTAGCTGGAGGTCCGCTGGCCCTGATCGGGCAATGAGCCGCCGGGCAGGTCAATCGGAGCGGCATAGGGAACCGGGCAGGTTTCGCAGTACTCCTCGACCGGGACCACTGCCCGATAGAGATCAAATGAGCTGATATCAAGCACCTTGTCGCCGGTGACCGTTTCCCGCGGATAGCTCCAGGAGAGAGTGACCCCCTTGTCGCTCAACTGGTAGCGGAGGTCGTTCACCGGCAGGGGCACTACCTGGTTCGGCGCCACCGGTTTATCCTTGTAGCCGCACCCGCCAAGCAGGGTCAGGAGGGCCAGGACCGTCACACCCAAGACTCGCCGCATCGAACGCACATCGTTTCTGATCATGTCACATACCTATTTGTTTTTCCGCCTTTTCCAAGGCCTCCCGCACTCTGACGCCGGCCGTTCCTCCGGCCGAGACCCGGCTGTTCACCGAACCGTCAACGGAGAGGACGGCAAACACATCCGCCTCGATCAATTCTGAAAAATCTCGCAAGTCCGCAAGCGTCAGATCCACCAGCTCACACCGTCGTTCCTGGCAGAGGGCTACCACCCGGCCGACCACACTGTGGGCCTGGCGGAAGGGCATTCCCTTTTGCACCAGATAATCGGCCAGATCGGTGGCAGTCATGAAACCGCCTATGGTCAGGGCCCGCAGCCGAACGGTGTCGAACTCGGTATGATCGAGCATTTCGGCGATGATGGTCAGGCTGGCCTTGACCGTGTCGAGGGCGTCGAAGACCGGCTCCTTGTCTTCCTGCATATCCCGGTTGTAGGTCAGCGGCAGGCCCTTGACGGTCATCAGCAGCGACACCAGCGCCCCGGTCACCCGGCCGCTCTTGCCACGGATCAGTTCGGGGATATCCGGGTTCTTCTTCTGCGGCATGATCGACGAACCGGTGCAGTAGCGGTCGCCGATGCGGATGAACTCGAACTCCTTGGACGACCAGAGCACCAGTTCCTCGGCCAGGCGGCTTAGGTGCAGCTGAATCAGGTTGAGGCAGAAAAGAAATTCCAGGGCGAAATCACGGTCGCCGGTGGTGTCCATGGAGTTGGCGGTGATCGCGGCAAAGCCGAGCTCGTCGGCCACTGACTGCCGGTCGATGGGCAGGCCTGTGCCGGCCAGGGCGGCTGCCCCCAAGGGCATGACGTTGATCCGCCGGCGGCAGTCGGCCACCCGCTCCCGATCCCGGGCGAACATCTCCACATAGGCCAGCAGGTGGTGCGACAGCAGCACCGGTTGGGCCCGCTGCATGTGGGTGTAGCCGGGCATCACCGCGCCCAGGTACGTTCTCGCCTGGCGGACGAAGGCTCGCTGGGTGTCCGCCAGGAGCCCGTCCAGGACGTCGGCCTCGTCCCGCAGGTAGAGGCGGAAATCGAGGTTGACCTGGTCGTTGCGGCTGCGGGCAGTGTGCAGCTTGGCCCCGGCCGCGCCGATCCGCTCGGTCAGGGCCTTCTCGATGTTCATGTGGATGTCTTCCAACTCGGGCCGAAAGACAAACTCGCCGCGCTCGATCTCGGCCTCAATCTCGGAGAGCCCGCTGACAATGGCCTCGCACTCCTCGGTACTGATCAGTCCCTGCCGCGCCAGCATCCGGGCATGGGCTTTCGAGCCCATGACGTCGTGGCGGTAGAGCCTGGCATCGTACTGGATGGAGGCGCTGAAGGCCTCCACCGAAGCGGCCGTGGCCTCGGCGAAGCGGCCGCCCCACATTTTTCCCGACATGGTCGATTCCCTCGCCGCTCAGCGCATCCGTTGGTGCGCCTGGATGCGCAGCCGCAGGGCGTTGAGCCGGATAAAGCCGGTGGCGTCGGCCTGGTTGTAGACCTCGTCCTCCTCAAAGGTGGCAAACGACTCGGAGTAGAGCGAATTGGCCGATTTGCGGCCGACCGGGGTGCAATTGCCCTTGTAGAGCTTCAGCCGCACCGTGCCGTTGACCGTGGTCTGGGCGTCGTCCATGGTTCGCTGGAGCAACCGCATCTCCGGCGAAAACCAGAAGCCGTTGTAGATCAGCTGCGAGTACCGCGGCACCAGCGAGTCGCGGATGGCCATGACCTCCCGGTCCAAAGTAATGGTTTCCAGGTCTCGGTGGGCCGAACGCAGGATAGTCCCGCCCGGGGTCTCGTAGACGCCGCGGGACTTCATGCCGACAAAACGGTTTTCCACCATGTCCAGCCGGCCGATGCCGTTGGCGCCGCCCAAAGCGTTGAGCCGGGTCATCAGTTCCACCGGCCCAAAGCGCTCGCCATCGATGGCCGACGGCGTGCCTTGCTCGAAGTCGATCTCGACGTAGGTGGGCTGATCGGGCGCTTTCTCGGGCGATACGGTCAGCTTGAACATGTCCTCGTCCGGCTCGTTCCACGGATCCTCGAGAATGCCGCCCTCGAAGCTAATGTGCAGCAGGTTCTCGTCCGAGCTGTAGGGGTTCTTCTTGGTCACCGGCACCGGGATGTTGTGTTCCTGGGCAAAGGCGACCAGCTTCTGGCGGGAGTTGAGGTCCCAGATCCGCCAGGGAGCGATGATGGTCAGTCGCGGGTTGAGCGCCATGTAGCTCAGCTCGAACCGCACCTGGTCGTTGCCCTTGCCGGTGGCCCCGTGGCTGACCGCGTCCGCACCCTCGGCGGCGGCGATGCGCACCTGTTCCTTGGCGATCAGCGGCCGGGCCAGCGAGGTGCCAAGCAGGTAGGAGCCCTCATAGATGGCGTTTGCCCGGAAGGCGGGGAAGATATAGTCGCGGACGAACTCCTCGCGCAGGTCGGAAACCACCACCTTGGAGGCGCCGGTGGCCATACCTTTAGCCCGGACCGCGTCCCAGTCTTCCTTCTGGCCGATGTCGGCGGAATAGGCGATGACCGGGCAGCCATACTCGTTGGCTAGCCATTTGAGGATGACCGAGGTGTCCAACCCGCCGGAGTAGGCGAGGACTATTGTTTTCACGCTCATGGGGATCACTCTGACGGAGCCCGCTCGGGGTCCGATGAATTAATTGTCGTTCAGTTGCCGCCGGCGATGAATCGTTCCAGGATCGCCGCGTGGATGTGCATTTTGTTTTCCGCCTGATCAAAGACCACGCTGTGCGGTCCTTCGAGCACCTCGTCGGTGATCTCCTCGCCGCGATGGGCGGGCAGGCAGTGGAGGACGATGGCGTCTTCCCTGGCCCGGGACAGCAGTGCCCCGTTGAGCTGATAATCGAGGAACTGGGTGAGCCGTTTATCCTGCTCCGCCTCCTTGCCCATGGAGGCCCAGACGTCGACATTGACCACGTCCGCCCCCCGGATGGCCTCGCCGGGGTCGCGCAGCACCAGGATCGGACGCGGACTGCGTAAGCGAGCCCGCTCCAGGATGGCGGTATCCGGGCTGTACCCGGCCGGGCAGGCCAGGATCAGCGGGAAACCGAGCACCGAGGCGGCCTCGATCCAGGAATTGGCCATGTTGTTGCCGTCGCCGATCCAGACCGTCTTGAGCGGCTCCAGCTCGCCCTTCTTTTCGATCACGGTCATCAGGTCGCTTAAAATCTGGCAGGGATGGTGCAAGTCGGTGAGGGCGTTGATCACCGGCACGTCGCTGAAGCGGGCCAGTTCCTCCACCACCTCCTGGCCGAAGGTGCGGACCACGATGCCGTCCACATAGCGCGCCAGCACCCGGGCCGTGTCCTTGAGCGGCTCGCCCCGGCCCAGCTGTGATTCCTTGGCCGACATGAAGATGACCTGCCCGCCCAGGCCGTACATCGCCGCCTCGAACGACACCCGGGTCCGGGTGGAGGGCTTTTCGAAGAGCATGCAGATCCGGCGGCCGGCCAGCTGCTGGTGACGAATGCCGCGGGCGCGTTCCGCCTTGAGTTCGATCGCCCGGTCGATCAGGGCGCGCAGTTCTTCTTTGGAAAAATCAGCCAGTGACAGCAGATGAGTGGTCATAGTTGCATCCCGTGCATCCCGGCGCACCCCGGCGTGGCGACGCCTTTGCAGAACCGTCAGCCGCCACCCGCGCCGCGTCTTGAAGAAAAAATAATTGATACATAAAAACTAACCGATTGCAAAGCTATTTTATGGCGCGGAACGGATTGGGGACAGCGGCCCGGGAGGTGGATCAGCCGAGGGGAGCGGCCACTGCCTTGGCGGACAGAAGGGCGGAAAAAAGGATCTTGCCGCCGATGAGGATAAGGATAATACCGCCCGCCACCTCGACCCGCTTGCCCCACAGTTCCCCTGCCCGCTTACCCAGAAACAGGCCGGCAACGGTGAAGCAGCAGGCCACCAGGCCGATAATCAGCGAGGGAAACCAGATATCCACATCGATCATGGCCAGGGTCAGGCCAACGGCCAGGGCGTCGATGCTGGTGGCGACCGAAAGCGCCACCATGGTCAGGCCCCGGCTGGGATCGGCGGCGCGCTCGCCGTCCTCCTCTGCCCGCAGAGCCTCGCGGATCATACGGACGCCGAT
>CAZFPV010000005.1:0-21183 GCA_964521155.1 uncultured Desulfobulbus sp.
TCGGCCAGCCGCTCGAAACCGCACTCCACCGCCAGGTCGCCGCGGGCGATCATCACCCCGCAGCAGGGCGCCCGCATGGCGGCCAGGAGCATGGACGGCAGGTTTTCAAAGCCCTGCCGGGTCTCTATTTTCAGAAGAATGGCCGGATGCCGTCCTTCCAGCCCCTCCAGATGGCGCAAGAGCGACTCCACGTCCGCCGCCGTGTTGGCAAAGGACAGCCCCACCACGTCGGCATGGCGGGCGATGAAATGGAGATCTTCCAGATCCTTGGCGGTCAGGGCGGAGAGCTTCAGCCTGCTCTCCGGCAGATTGATGCCCTTGTCGCCACGCAGCTTCTCGCCCCCTGGCCGGGCGTGGGTGATGCGAACCATGATCCGATCCGGTTCGACCCGCTCAATGATCCCGCCCAGCTTGCCGTCATCAAACCAGATCCCCTCGCCCGCCTGCACATCGGCAAACACCTCCGGGATGGTGCAGCCGATGGTCGCGGGCGTCAGCACCATCCCGGCCGAATCACAGGTGGCGGGCCGGCCCGGGCTGCCGTCGCCGGTGAGGATGAGCAACTCGCCGCGGCGGAGCACGATGGCCCGCTCGCCGGCCGGCAGTTGTCCGACCACTGCCTTGCGACGTCGATTCTTCTTCTCCGCCGAAATGCGAAGCGCCGTGCCCGGCAGGATATAGGCCGATTTATGCAGCACGGCCCAGGCGCCCTGTCGGGTGACGTCAACGACGGTCATGGCCTGGCGTGAGCCGCGGGCATCGGTGAAGGTGATGACGCTGTCTTGTTTCAGCCTGGCAAGCCACTCTCCCGGGACCGGCAGGCAGGCATCGGCGACCGAAGGCGGCAGACAAGGGTGTTCCTCGGCGTGCAGCCAGATCCTGGCCGGGGCGATGACCCGGCCAAAAACGTCGCGACGGGGCCGCACCCGCGCCACCACCGGTCCGGGTTCCACCTGGCCGGTGCGCAGTTTGGGTCCTCCCAGGTCCATGACAACCTGGCAGGACCGGCCCAGGGCCTGCTCGGCCCGGCGCAGGTGCTCGATCATCCGCAGCCAGGCTGCGGCATCGTCGCGGACGCAGTTGATGCGCATGCAGTCCATGCCGTGCTGGAGCAGGGTATGGATCAGGCTGTAGTCATGGGCTGCCTCACTGGGCATGGTAACCATGATCCGTACCCCGCGCCCCGGCGTCGGCTTGCCCAGCAGGCGTTCGGTGTGCCTGTCCAGCAGTTCGGCCCCCCGGGAAAAGACTATCGGGGCCGGTTCGGCTGGCAACTCGGCGGGTTTGCTTCCGGTAAGGCGACCCAGGGTGTCGATCACCGCGTCCACTGTGGCGAGCACATGGGATTCGGCCCGGCCCAGGGAAGAAAGGCCCAGCGATGCCAGCCGCAACTGCAGGGGCCGCAGGTCGCGCCGTCGCAGGGCCAGGTAATGCAGCAGGTTGCGGGCGCTGTCACGCAAGAAAGGGTGAACCTCTTCAAGGAGAGGCTGCGAATGGACCGCCTCATTGACCATGTCGACGCGGATACCTGTCAGTTCGGCAAGCAGCTGTTCCTGTTCCTCTTGACCGGGATGGGAGGGGCGTCGTCTGCGCTGAGGGCTCATGGCTGCCTCGTCCGGGGTTCAGGTTGCTCTGGCCGCAGGTCTTGATCTCAGGCTGGATATCACTGGAAATACGTGCAGGAGAAGAACTTCTACCGATTAACCTTATCCAGGCTGTGTTAGGAAATGATGAGCGGGGAGGAGAAAATCGGTCGCTGCGGACAGATTTTCGCCAATTAAACCACAGCCACCTGGGCAGGCCACTGCCCTTTTCTGGATGACAGCGCCTCATGGTGGGCGGCGACGAGCGCACGCAAGGAGCTTAGACCTGGGGATGGATTGTACCGTGCGGCGATGAAACACACGCTGTCATGCCGACAGGAGACCGTTTCCGCCATGGCCTTGACGCGGAATGCTCCGGATCTGGTGCTGGCGCCGCTGATGTGTATTCCTTGCTGTAATCAGGCTGAAATCCCTTCGGTGTATGCGGACGGGAGCAGGGTATGTGCATGTCCCGCACACGCTGGCGTTTCGATGGCAGACCGGCCCTGCCCTGATCCAGCGGCGGCGCGTACACCGCAGCGCTGCCCAGGGGCGATCAGCCCCCCGGATTCAACGCCCTGCGCTATCCCTTCGTCATCCTTGGCCTCCAGGGCTTGCAGGCCGTTTACCGTCTTGTGCAACAGCCTTTCCAGGGCCGCGGCCATTTCGTCACTGCCCAGACGAGCCTTTGCCGAGAGTCTGGCAACCCCGGCAACAGCGGCGCTGACCTCCCCAATGCCTGCCGACACCTGCTGGGTGCTCTCGACAGTCTGGACCGTTGCCGCAAGCATTCTGCCTGTAAGCTGCTGCTGCAGGCCCGCCGCATCGGTAATGTTCGTGGTCACGCTGTCAATCTGGGCCATGCTCTGGTCGATTTGGTCAACGCAGTCGATAAAGGCTTGGCAGATGCTGTCCATGGACTCGATTATGTGAAATATATCTCCAGTGGCATGCGCGGTGTCCATGGAGAGCTTTTTTACTTCGCCAGCCACCACGGCAAATCCCCTGCCCATTTCGCCTGCCTTCATTGCCTCTATGGTCGCATTGATGGCCAGTATCTTGGTCTGGTCGGTAATGGTTCGCACCGTTCCCGTGATGGTTTCTATTTCCGCCACAGACTTCTTCAACGCCTGCAACTGCTGCCGCGCATGTGCTATCCGGTCCAGCGCGTCCAGCACGATCGTCCCCTGTCGGGCCGTTTGGCGATGGATATCGTTAACCATATCGCTCATTCGCACCGAGGCCCCCCGCACCTCCTGGGTGCTAGCGGTGCTTTCCGCGGCGGTGCCTGTCACCATCTGCGATTCCCGCTCGGTGACGGCGGCCAGTTCCTGGAGAGAAGAGGACATGCCGGCCAGTTCCCTGGCCTGGCCGGTAAGCTGATGCATCGATTCGGTGAGACGATCGACCAGTTCGCCTATGGCCTCCTGCCGCTCTCCCCGCCTGCGTTCCTCCCAACGCAAGGCTGCCTGCGTCTCGCCGAACCGCCTGATGGCCGAACCCAGGACGCCAATCTGATCACAACGGTCTTTCCAGGGAATGTCTGGGCAGTTCCCCTCCCTGATGGCATCGAGGATAGTTGTCAGCCGGTACAGCGGGCGCTCCACGATGACCCGCGTCAAGACGAACAGCACCAGGACATTGACAAGAATAGCGGCAAGACCGGCAAGAAGGCCGGAACGACGTTGCTGGCTCCTGGTCGTTGCCATGGCGTGCTCCATGGCCGAGATTTCATCCACATGGCCCAGAATCTCGTTTCGCGTCCGCTCCGCCTCGATGCTTTTGTCAGCCACGACCAGCTGAAGGGAGTGGATCTGTTGTTCGCGAAGCTCCGATCGGTCTTGTCCGGAGGCAGCGGCGTCGAGCAGGGCCTGAATGTGCACAAGCCCGTTTTCCGCCTGATTGCCGCCCAGTTGCAACCGTTCCACCGTACCGGTGAAGGCGCCCTGTCCGTCGGTCAGTCCATGGGAAAGATACAGTCTACCCTCGACAACTTGGGCAACAAGATGCCCATTGGCCAGATCCCGTTTTTCCGTGCGCGAAAAGAGCGATGCCCAGGCGTCCCGACCTGCCAGCTGTTCCCTGCCGGCGATGCCGAAGTCGCGCTCCACCCGATCGAGAACGGACTGTTTGAAATCGTGCTCAAAGAGTGAGGGAAGCCTGCCAAATTCATGTTGCAGTCCGACAATGGTCTCTCTGAGATTGGCATCAATGCGATCCCGGATCGACAGCATCCGGCTGGTCATATCTTCCACCTTGATGTTTGCCCGATGATTGACCAGCAGCAGGACGCCTATGCAGCAATTGGAGGTCAGAGCCACTCCGATTAGCAGCTTAATCCCGACGGTCAGCCACCCCGATCCTCGCTTGTTCGTTCTCATCATATCTGTCCCTTGTGCGGTTGTATCCATTGCCTCTGGCCTCAACTGGGTCTCCGTTCTCGGTCAGGAGGCGTCGCCGGCGGTCTCCGCTCTGCGATGATGGCATGCCTCTGCCTGCCGTCGCGCCGATCGATGCCTGATGAAAGATTGGCGGCATGGCAAAAAAACTGTTCGTCCTCCCGGCCGTCCCGCTCTCCACGGCGCTCAAGAGCCGGCAAGAATCCGGGCAAGATCCTTGAGCTGGTATGGTTTGGCGATGGCCGCCACGAAACCGTATTCCCTGAAATTGGCGAGAATGGGATCGTTGGAATAGCCGCTGGAGACGATCAGGCGTGCCGTCGGGTTGAGGCGAAGGATCTCCCGCGCCGCCTCCTTGCCCCCCATGCCGCCTGGTATAATCAGGTCCATGAGGACGAGGTCGAACGGAACGCCGGATTCCATCGACTGCTGATAGGTTATCACCGCTTCGGCCCCATCCCTGGCAAACAGGACCTGGTGCCCCAGAACATCGAGCATGGCGCCTACCACCTCGCGAATCATCGGCTCATCATCCACGACCAGAACGCGCATGCTCGGCCGCATGTCCCTGGCAGCATCATCTTCGGCCGGATTGTCCGGCAGGGCGCCAGGTCTGGCTGGCAAATACAGGAAAAAGGTTGTGCCATGACCGGGTGAGGATTCCACCGCAATGGCGCCTTCATGTTTACTTATGATGGCGTGGCAGATTGCCAGCCCCAGACCGTAGCCCTCTGGTTTGGTGGAGAAAAACGGGTCAAAGATGCGCGCCAGCGTTTCGCTGGACATGCCCGTGCCATTGTCGGCGATGGTGATGCGCAGGTATGGACCGGGCGGAAGTTGGGCCAGATGCCATTCGTCGTCCGCATTGACGTTGGCGCAGGAAATTTCCAGACTGCCGCCGTCCTGAAGCGCCTGAACGGCGTTTACAACCATATTCTGGACAACCTGCCTGATCTGCGCCCGGTCAGCTTCCACCGTCCACATATCTTCAGGGATATCGACACGGCACTGCATACGGCCTTCAAGCGAGGCCTGTCTGGCAGCCTCGCGGATGGTTGCCGCAAGACTGATGAGCCGCTTGCGCGGTTCTCCTCCCTTGGCAAAGGTCAGCAACTGTTCGGTCAATTCACTGGCGCTGATGCTGGCAGCCTCCGCCCTGGAAAGCAGTCCCTTCGTGTGCGCGTCAAGCTGGTCGTTGTGGAGAGCGAGATTGACATTGCCAAGGATAACGGCCAAGTAATTGTTGAAATCGTGGGCAATGCCGCCTGCCAGCAGGCCAATTGATTTCAGCTTTTCAATCTTGAACAGCTCCTGCTCCATGGCGACCTGCCGGCTGACATCGTCGATGCGGATGATGAGGCCGGTTTCGACGCCAAAACGAAACGGATAGGTTGTGACGTCCAGGTGCATGGGCTGTCCTTGATGCCGGGTCGTGTATCGGCCCATCCGCCAATGCTCCCCCGGGTCGCCTGCACGATCGAGGAGGTCGTGGTCCGAGAGACCATAACACGCCAGCACCCGATCCACCGAGGCCTGGTGTAACTGGTCCGGGGACAGACCGCAGAAGGTTGCCGCCTGGCTGTTGACAAAGGTAATGGTTCGCGCGCTGTTTATACCGATCAGCGCGCATCGCATGGAATCGAAGATATGCTGCAGATGGTTTTTCAATCCCAGAATGCTCCGCTCCGCCTGCTCCCGTTCCTCAATCTCCTGCCGCAGCTGCTGTGTTCGCGTGACAAGCTCTTTGGTGCGCTCCTCGACCAGAAACTCCAGATCCTTGTGCATCCCTTCCAGTTGGGTGCGGGCTCTTTCCAACTCCTGGATGGTCGCCAGCGCCGAGTGGGCGATATAGCCAAGTTCTTTCCTGGCGTCATTTTGGCTGACGATGTTGGCGTTGAGATCTTCAAGCCTTATGCTCCCCTCCCGATGCTGCTGCAGCCAGGTTCGCAACCGCCTGACCGGCCTGAGCAGATAGTGCACTGAAAACCAGACGAAACAGAGGGCAGCGGCGGTGGCCAGCATGGTGAAGGCGACGATTTTCGATCTCGCTGCGTTCAAGACCGCCCGTTCGGCCTGGTAATTCTTGCGGATGGTTGCGGTCCAAATCCCCTCTTCCAGGGAGGGCATCGACATCTGTCGCGTGAACCGCACTACCCCCTCCTCGCTCGCCTGTTCGTCGGGCAGGAAGTTCTTGTCAGGATGATGCTCGACTGCGATGACCAGACCAAGCTCGCGCTCCACGCGCTCGATGAAATGGGGTTTGATGGTCCGGGAAACAATGAGAACCCCCCGCGTCACAGCGCCAAACTCGGTAATCGGGCGAACAGCGACAAGGATAATGTCAGCGCCTTGCCGGACCAGGCCAGCGCGGCCCTCACCCTTGGCTCCGAGAAGGAAAAGCCGATCAGCGCCAATGGAGTCATTGAAGGCGAACTCGTCGTGCCCCCGGGCCAGGACGATGCCGTCGACGTCCGCAAAGGTAATCCTGTCAATCAGGGTCGAGGCGATAATGTTGCTTCCGGCCTGAAACAGAGTGTCTGTTGCCCTGTTCTTGCAAGCCTCGACGATCATCCAATCCCGGGCAACCATGCTCGCCAGTTGTTCAGTGGTTTGCAGCACCAGGTGCAGTTCCCGTTCAACCCTCACGGCTTCGCGAGCGATATTCTGTTCCAGGGAGACGATGAAGCGGTTGTGGAGGTTGTCCAGTTGATACAAGACAAATCCGATCACGCAGATGATGGGGACAAGGATCCAGAGGATGACCTGATGAATAAGGCTGTTCATGTCAGATCACTTCAGTGGAGATCGACTTCCTGGCGGATGATGTCGTACAGGGAGTCATTGCCCGGATGAAAACCCTTGAGGATGGAATCGCTGGCCATGAAGGCCTGGTCGTGTTCCGCGTCACCCAGGATGGCGAGGATGTCCCGCACCAGAGCCGGAGGGAGATGGGCGCCGGCAACGATGGCGTTCCTTGGAATGGGGATGGATTGTTTCAGGATACGATAGACGTCGCCGTTGCGGGAAACCGCCTCGGCCATATCGGTCGAACTCACCGCGCCCGCATCCACCGCCCCCCTGGCGACGGCATCGTACACCTTGTCATGTTTGTTGAGAAAATTGGCGGTGGAAAAGAGCCTGTCCGGATCGTATCCGGCCTTCCTGATCATCTGCCGAGGGTAGAGGTAACCGGAGGTGGACCCTGTTTCCGTATACGCAAAGCTCTTGCCTGCAAGGTCAGCGAGGGTGGCGAGGGGTGACGATTTCCTGGCAATGATAAGGCTGTGATACGAGGCCTCCGGCTGTTTGCAGGTGGCGAGGTACTGCGTCTCCGGATATTTCGCCCTGGTCTCGACATAACTCTTGGGGCCAAGAATGGCCAGGTCCGCCGCCTTGTGGTGGAGCCGTTCGCCGACTTCTTCGTAGCTGTTCGCGGTGTGGATTTCCACCTCCCGGCCGAGTTTCCGGCTGAGCAGATCTGCCAGGGGCGCATATCGTGCGCGTACCTCCGAGTCCTTGCCCCAGGGGACGCTTACCAGAATGAGCTTGTCTCCTGCCGCTTGCGCGGAGAAGGGATGGATGAGGAGACAAACCTGAAAAACCAGCAGTTGCCACCATGCCGTTTGTACCGGGAAAACCATTCTTCACTCCTTGTTGCTTGTAACGCGCTCGATGACGGTTCAACTTCCGAGGCCCTTGTCATGCCGCAGAGGCCTTGCCATCAAAGGATTCCTTTGGTTTCGCCGCTGCTCAATACAGGATTTTATCCGGCTGCAAAAGCCTCCTGTTCAAGGCAGGTGACGAATTAACCGGATCCTAACGAATGCCGTCCATGGTTGGGGAGGACTGGTGGCAAAACGGGATCTGCACCCACGGACTGAACACACCAGCACGCCGAATTGGACCAACCCCGGCCATTGAGCTCGGCCTCACTCAGGATTCAGACCGGTGTGACTGGCGCACAACCGTCGGAGGCAGGCCCGGGCTGTCGAGACAAACGCGGATCTCGCTTGCGCCATCCTCTTCCGACTGTGCGGGCAGGGGCAATGCCTGGTTCTGGCTCGCGGCCAACTCGTAAATGAAGAGCGAGCTGCCCTTCATGGCCTTGGCGTGGTGCTTGGCGATGGCCGCGGCCTCGGACAGGTCGATGTGGCAGCGGTCACTGGACTGGCGGACCACCACGGCGCCCACGGACAGGGTCATCTGGCCGTACTGGCGGCTGTGGCCCTCCCGGTCCATGGTGGTGATGACGCAGCCGATGTGGCCGTTATAGAAGCCGCGGATGCTCTCGTCGAACTGGTCCAGGATGCGCCGCACCCGCGTCTCCCAGTGCTCGCCACGAAAGATGGCGACAAAGTCGTCGCCGCCGACGTGGCCGATGAAATTCTCCTGCTCGTCGATGTTGGCGGTGAGCAATTCGGAGACGAACTGCAGCACCTTGTCGCCCCGGCCAAAGCCAAAAAAATCGTTGAACGGCTTGAAGTTGTCGAGATCGAAATAGCAGACCGTGAAATCGATGCTCTGGCAAAACAGTTTCTGCAGCTGCTGCTGAATGGGCACATTGCCCGGCAGCAGGGTCAGGGGGTTGGCATGGCGGGCGCGGTTGACCTGCAGCTTGGTGATCTCCCGGAGCAGGTCGAGCAGCCGCCCCTTGCCGGCCAGGGTGCAGCCGTCGAGGATGATGAACTCGTCGGTGTGGATGTCCAGCGAGGTGGTCAGGCGGTAGCTGGCCTCCTCCAGGGGGGTGCGTTTCTCCACCTGCATGACGTTGCGGTTCATGAAACGGAGAATGGGCTGCTTGCCGTACAACTCCTTGCCGTAGAGGCTGGCAAAGAGGTTCATGAAGTCGCGGCGCAGCACCAGGCCCAGGACCTCGCCGTTGTGGACCACCACGATGGATTCCATGTCCGGGGTGGTGGTGAACAGTTCGCCCACCTCCAGGAACCGGGCCGTGGCTTCAACCGAAACGCCGGGCCGGATGAGCGTCTCCACCGTGGGCGTCTCCTCGTCCTCGGCGCCGCGGGTCTCCTTGCGAAACAGCTTGGGCGACAACGAGATGGGCGGCACTTCGGCCGGCCGGCAGAAGTAGTAGCCCTGCAGCATCTCCACTCCGATCTTGCGCAGGGTGGCGTATTCCCTCGCTGTCTCCACCCCCTCGGTGATCACCCTGCAACCCAGGGAGGTGGCGATTTTGAGGATGGCGGCCACGAACTGCTGCTTGGTGCGGTCCTCGTCCACCCCCTGGATGAAGTGGCGGTCGATCTTGACGATGTCCGGCCGGATCTCCGACCAGAGTTTGAGGCCGGAGTAGCCGGCGCCCAGATCGTCGAGCGCAACCCGAAAGCCCATCTGCCGGTAGTGGGTCAGGGCCTGCTGCATCAGGTGCACGTCTTCCACCGGGTGGGTCTCGGTCAGCTCGATGATCACCTGGCTCGGCGACAGGCCTGCCTGCTCGATGAATTCCAGAGTCTGCCCCTCGCGGTAGTTG
Source organism: uncultured Desulfobulbus sp. (assembly GCA_964521155.1). GTDB lineage: Bacteria > Desulfobacterota > Desulfobulbia > Desulfobulbales > Desulfobulbaceae > Desulfobulbus. Next base: position 9,471 of record CAZFPV010000005.1, read on the forward strand.
TCGTGGATCATGCTGTAGGGATCGACGTTGATGAACAGCCGCCCGGGCAGCCCCAGCCGGGCAAAGCGGCGGATCACCTCCTGGCGGCAGAGCAGGTCGAGCTCTGCCAGTCGGCCCGTCTTGGTCGCGACCTCGAACAGGCGCGTGGGCGGATGCAGGACGGTGTTCACCGGACCGCGGATAAGCCCTTCGTAGCCGTAAATCTGCCGCGTCTGGATGTGGATGATGGGCTGGAAGTGGGCCCTTATTGTTTTCTCGCGCAGGATACAGTGCAGCAGCTCTTCCGTGGTCTGGTTCATGTCGCGGTCCGGCAGACTTTTACTCATGATTTTCTTGAAGGCATTGCGGCCAAAGGATTGCTTCGTGTTTGAAAGACTCTGTCCTCTATTGTGCGGCGACGGATGTTAGAAAATTGTGAGGAAACGGTTACAACATCGCCTCTACTCCCCACACAAACCGTCCCGCCCGTGATCGTGGCCGGAGCACCGGCTTTGTCCGCGGCCCAGCGACAGGCCATCCCAACGCTCCGCTGTCGCCAGGAGCAGAAAGGCGGCTCATCTTGCCGCCCAGGATTCATCTCGACACCCACTTTTTCGTTAGATTTCAGCTTACAACCAGACAAATCTGGGAGATTCCCCTGGAGCCTTTGCTATCACTGTCTTTTCATCGAATCTGCACCTCTCTGCAATGAGGCGCGATTCAGGCGTTCGTCCCGGAAGAGCGGGCCATGGCATGAGCCTTGCTTTGTCCGGGGCACGACACCACGCTGTTCCAACCAACCGGAGGCCTTGCAGAAGCATCGTGACAGCCGAATACGCCATCCAGGGACCTGAGGCCGAATCCGTCTACCGGCATCTCTTCGCGAATGCGGTGGAGGGGATTTTCCTCACCACCCCGGACGGCCGCTATCTGGATGTCAATCCGGCCCTGGCCGCCATCTACGGCTTTGCCTCGCCCGAGGAACTCATCGACCACTTCCGGGACATCAAGCACCAGCTCTACGTTATCCCTGAGCGCCGAGACCAGTTCATCCGGACGCTGGCACGGGACAACAAGGTCATCGGCTTCGAATCCCAGGTGCGGAAGAAGGACGGCGGCATCATCTGGATCACCGAAAACGCCCGGGCAGTGTACGGCGACGACGGCGCCATCAGCTATTACGAGGGCACGGTGATGGACGTCACCGACCGCAAGCGGACGGAGTCTGACCTGGAGATACAGCGGGCCTATTTCTCGCAGCTGTTCGCCAACTCCCCCCAGGCCATCGTCATCATCGACAACCGCCGCAACGTGGTCAATTGCAACCATGGCTTCGAGCAGTTGTTCGGATACCGGGGGGTGGACATCGTCGGCTTCGGCATGCGCGCGCTGATCGTCCCCGACGAGTTGATGGCAGAGTGCGAGAGCCTGCGCCAGGCGATCCTGGGAGGGGAGACGGTGCAGTGCGAAACCAGCCGACGCCATCGCGACGGCAGCCTGATCCCGGTGGACATGATCGGCTTCCCCATTCGGGTCGGAGGGGTGATCAACGGGGTTACCTATATTTACCAGGACATCTCGGAGCGCAAAGATTTCGAGGCGCAGATCACCCACCAGGCCTTTCACGACGCCCTCACCGGACTGCCCAATCGCACCCTGTTCGGGGAGCGGCTGGAGCGGGCGCTGGAACGGGCGCGACGACGGCCCGAACTGTATTACGCCATCTTGATGATTGATCTCAACAAGTTCAAGATGGTGAACGACAGTCTCGGTCATCCGGCGGGCGATCAGCTGCTGATCGAGGTCGGCCGGCGGCTCTCGCTCTGCGTGCGCGCCATGGACACCGTGGCCCGCCTGGGCGGCGACGAGTTTGCCGTCATCCTCGAGGAGTTTCCCTCGCGCAAGGAACTGCTCAAAATCGCCCGCCGGATGCACTCCATCCTCTGCGAGCCGTTCTCGCTCAACGGCAGCGACATCGTCCCCGGCGCCTCCATCGGCATCGTGCCGACCATTGCCGACTACGGCGCCACCGCGGATGTCCTGCGCGACGCCGACATCGCCATGTACCGGGCCAAGCAGCAAGGCAAGGGACTGGTGCTCTTTGACAAGCGGATGCATCAGGAGGTGGTCGATTCGATCAATCTCGAGGCGGAATTGCGGGAGGTGCTGGCCGCCGACGGCCTCACCCTCCATTATCAGCCGATCGTCAACGTGGCGGACGAACGCCTGGAAGGATTCGAGGCCCTGGTCCGCTGGGACCACCCCCTGCGGGGCATGGTGCCGCCGGACCGGTTCATCCCCTTAGCGGAGGAAACCGGGCTGATCATCGATCTGGGCAAATGGGTGATCACCGAGGCCTGCCGGCGGCTGAAACTGTGGCAGCAAACGATCGCCTGCGCCCGCGAACTGACCATGAGCGTCAACGTCTCCTGCCGCCAGTTCGCCAAGGCCGGTTTGGTGGAGCATGTGATGGAGGTGCTGCGGCAGAACGACCTGGCCCCACCCTGCCTGAAAATCGAGGTCACCGAATCGGTCCTGATGCAGGATGTCAGCCGCACGGTCACGGAACTGGGACGCTTGCGGGCGCATGGCGTCCAGATCGCCATCGACGATTTCGGCACTGGCTATTCCTCGCTCTCTTATCTGCGGCGCATGCCCATTGATCATCTCAAGATCGACCGTTCCTTCATCAGCGGCAGCGAGGGGCAGGTGGAAAACGACCGGATCGTGCAGTCGATCATCTCATTGGCCCGCAGCCTGGGGCTCTCCGTGGTTGCCGAGGGGGTCGAGAGCCGCGACCAGCTGGAACGCCTGCGCGCCCTGCACTGCGACAAGGCGCAGGGATTCATGTTCTCCCGCCCGGTGGACGGTCCCCGGGCCACGGAACTGATTCGCCAGTTCAACGACCGCTGATCGGTTCGATCCAATACATCATCCTCGCGGGAGGCGCCATGCTGGCCCTTTTTTCATCGAACAGTAAACAAGAGCGGGCAGCCAGAGTCCGGGAAATCCATGCTGACCTGACTGGCCGCTGGGACCTGAGCCGCAGTTTTTCCCTGCCCGGCGAAGGAGCGGCCAACCTGCTGGTCGAGGCGCTCAATACCATGTTCGGCCGGCTCCGCACGTTTGTACACGACCTCACCCGGCGGAACGTGGAGATGGCCACCGTTGCCCCCCAGACCCACGCCATCGCCGGCAAGATCAAGGCCTCCTCGGCGTCGCTCACCCACCGGGCCGAGCAGATCGAAGCGACCTGCCGCGGGCTGGCCGACGGCATCGGTCACTCGGCGCTCAGCGCCGGCCGGGCGCTGGAACAGTCCGGCCTGATCGTCCAGGAGATCGACCGGACCTGCACCCTGACCGATCAGGCGGTGGCCCGGACCCACGCCATGGAGCAGGATGTGCACCGGCTCACCGGGGCCATTGCCGAACTCGAACGCAAGTCTCGGGACATTGGCTCGATCATCGAGTCCATCTCCGACATTGCCGACAACACCGGCCTGCTGTCGCTTAACGCCTTCATCGAGGCGGCCCGGGCGGGCGCACATGGCGCCGGGTTTGGCGTCATCGCCCAGGAGATCCGCCAGCTCTCCCAGGAGACCGCCAGGGCCGCGCTGGAAGTGAAGGAATCGCTGTCGGCCATCAGCGGCCTGATCCACGAGACCGTGGCCGCCGTATCGCGGGTGGGAGAAGGGGTTGCGTCCGGCGTTGCGGGCAACCGCGAGGCCTCGGCCGCCCTGGAGCAGGTCAACGGCAAACATCGACGGTTTCACACCCATCTGGAGGGGGTGATCGATGCGGTTCGGGAGCAGGAACAGGCGGTGGCCCGCTTTGCCGGCGATCTTTCCCAGATCACCGCCATCGGCAGAGAGGGGCAAAAGGACAGCGCCACCCTCGCCCAGCTGGCCGAAACGGTCAAGCTGCTCACCGAAGAGCAGCTGTTGGCCACCGGTATGTTCATTCTGCCGCAGTATCGCAGGGCAGAAGCCGTGGTGGCGGCCATGGCCGGGGACCCTGCCGTGCGTGAGCCAGGGCCGCGCACCGATGAGGCGCTCCAGCGGCTTATCCAGCCGCATGCCTTTCTTGAACTGGTCTACCTGACAGACAACCATGGCGTACAGGTATCCAGCAACGTCTTCAGGAGCGGACAAACCACACGGTGCGATGCCTCGGCCCTTGGCAGGAACTGGAGCCGCAAGGAGTGGTTCTGCAAGGTTCGGGAGACGGGAAAGGCCTACATCTCCAACATCTATAAATCAGAGGCAACCGATGCCTTCTGCCTAACCATCTCGATTCCGGTCTATTCCCAGGCAGCATGGGTGGGGGTCCTCGGCGCGGACATCAGTTTCGAGGACCTGCTCGCCATTTAACCCTGCCCTGTAGCAGTATTCCGATCCACTGCCGTTCAATTCCGATCGATTGCGGCAGCAGCGGGGCACGGCACTCCCTGCATATTCCCAATGACCAGCCATGCGCCCCACTTTGCATGGCCCTGCCCCGGTGCTGTTGTCCCCAATGTCCATCAGCCACCTTTCCGGTATATATCCCTGCCGATGGATGGAAGGCTGACCTTACCTCTGTGTGGAGATGCTGGATTCCGGCCTGCGCCGGAATGACGGACACGCAGAAGCTCATTCCCCTTGCATCGCGGAAGCGTCACCCCGGCAGAAGCCGGGGACCAAACTGGTGCAGGCAACGGTTTGGAAGTTGTTTGCCACCACCAACGGCGATACCGGTGGGTACATTGCGCCGTGCCCAGGCTTCTTTTCGCACCTTCTCAAGGTCCAGTAACCAGGACGCCGCTCCCCTTTGGATTTGGGCAGACCATGGCTGGGAAGTGCTGCACGAGAAGCCTTTCCGCCAACGCTCTTCCATGCTGGCAAAGGATAGTCACCCCCGTTGGCAACCGGCGTAAAGTGTGGTAGGCATGGGGAACGTAATACAGTTTTGTTGTTGGTGTCGTTGGGAAACCGGGCGTTTCGCATTTTGGTCGGTTGCTGAAAAAACCGGATCGGGGGCAACATGATGACGGACATCGGTTTTGGAAAGCGGTCACTCGGGCTCGTGGCCATGCTTGTGCTGGCCATGCTCTGCGGGGGCCTTGCGCCTGCATGGGCCGGACAGGACCTTCCCAGTGTTCTCATTCTCAACTCCTATCACCAGGGCGAACAGTGGTCTGACCACGAACTCTCAGGCGTCATCGACGCCTTGCAGGGCCAGTACCCCAACCTGGTTCCCATGGTTGAGATGCTTGACACCAAACGGTTTCCATCATCCACCCATCTCCATCTATTCAAAGCCCACCTCCTCGCAAAATACCGCAATCGCCCGCCTAACCTGATCGTCGCCCTCGACAATCCTGCCCTGGACCTGCTCACCCAAAACGGCGACGACCTCTTCCCGGGTGCGCCGATCGTGTTCGCCGGAATTAATGACTATCGCCCGGAGATGATCGCAGGCAGGGAGAAGATCACTGGGGTTATGCAACAACTGGATGTTGCCGGCACCCTGGAGATGGCGCTCTCGATGCACCCCGGGACACGCCATGCCCTGGTGATTCACGATTATACCGCAAGCGGCATCGCGGTCCGCCAGGAAGCCGAAACGGCGCTGGCCCCTTTTTCCGGCAAACTACGTATCACCTATTCCCCTGACGTCGCCTTTGACGAATTGGGGCAAGAGTTGCGCAGCCTGGCCAAGACCGATATCGTCCTGCTCCTGAGCTATGTGACCGACAGGACAGGTCGCACCTTCACCAGGGAGGAAAGCACCCGGCTGATTACCTCGCTCAGTCCCGCCCCGGTGTATGGGGTGCACGAGATCAACCTGGGCTTCGGCATAGTCGGCGGCATGCTCCTGGGAGGGCGCGAGCATGGACGGCAGGCCGGCGGTCTTGCAGTGCGCATGCTGCAGGGAAGCGCCCCCGGCGAGTTCCAGCCGCAAGAAAGCCAATCCCGGTGCATGCTGGATTTCAATGCGGTGCAGCAGTTCCAGATTCCCGAGCGCCTCTGGCCCGAGGGCGCGCTCGTGGTCAACCGCCCGCTCTCCCTGTGGAATCGCCACTACCGCGTACTCATCCCCGCGCTTGCAGCCATCCTCACCCTGATCACGCTTTCGCTGCTGCTCGCAGTCACGGTGGTCCGGATTCGACGCACCAAGGCGGCCATACGGAAAAGCGAGGAGAAGTATCGGATGCTGTTCTCGACGATTCCCCTTGGCATCACTGTCACCGACCAGGCGGGGAATATCCTCGAAACCAATGCAACGGCGGCGCGATTGCTGGGTGTGCCCAAGGAGGAACACGAGACAAGGGCTCTGGATGGGGGGAAGTGGCATGCCATCCGTCCGGATGGAACGCCAATGCCGGTGGACGAATACGCGGGAATCCGGGCGCTACGGGAGAACATCCTGGTTGAACATGTCGAGATGGGAATACAGGGTCCGGCCAGCGAAACCGTCTGGTTGAGCGTCTCCGCCGTACCCCTTCATCTGGAGGGGTATGGGGTCATGATCATGTACACTGACCAAACCCAGCGCAAGCGCGCAGAAATGAATCTGCTGCGCAAGGATGCGCTGCTCGCGGCCATGCTGCGCAACCTGCCCTTCGATTTCTGGGCACGCGACACTGATCAGCGCATCATCATGCAGAGCGATGAATCCCTCAACCTGTGGGGCGATCTGAAGACCAAGGAACTGCTGACTTGCCATTTTGACCAAGAAACGATGGATCGCTGGCAATCGAACAACAGCCGCGCCCTTGCCGGGGAGGTCGTTTCAGATGACTGCAGTCTGGTCATTCAGAGCGGCGAGCGGCGGGAGTACCACAACATCGTTGCGCCAATCCGCGAAGGAGAGGAAATCCTCGGGATTCTCGGGATCAACGTTGATATCACCGAGCGGAAGCGCTCGGAACAGGAGCGGGAAAAACTGCGGGATCAACTGGTCCAGGTGCAGAAGATGGAGGCCATCGGCCGTTTGGCCGGGGGAGTAGCGCACGATTTCAACAACATGCTTGGCGTCATCCTCGGTCAGGTCGAGATGGCCATGCAGCACCTCGACCCGGCCCTTCCGCTCCACGCGAACCTGCAACAGGTCCAGGCCGCGGCCCAGCGGTCGGCCGATCTCGCCCGGCAACTGCTTGCCTTTGCCCGCCGGCAAACCGTGACGCCCCGATTGCTCGATCTCAACGAGACGCTTGAGGGCATGTTGTCGATGCTGCGACGGCTGATTGGCGAAGAGGTCGAACTGGTCTGGCGTCCCGGCAGGGATGCTGCGGTGGTGAACGTTGATCCCTCACAACTCGACCAGGTGCTGGTCAACCTCTGCGTCAACGCCCGCGACGCCCTGCCAGGCCTGGGGCGAATCACCATCGAAACCGGTACGGCTTCCTTCGACGAGGTTCATTGCGAAGGCCACGCAGGCTTGACTGCCGGGGACTACGCGCTCCTTAGGGTGAGCGACAACGGCTGCGGCATGGGTCCCGAGACCCTGGCCAATCTGTTCGAGCCCTTTTTTACCACCAAGGAAATGGGCAAGGGGACGGGCCTGGGACTGGCCACGGTCTATGGCATTGTCTGCCAGAACAAGGGCGCAATCGACGTGGAAAGCGAACCCGGCCGGGGCACGACGTTTACCATCTATTTGCCCCGCCAGCAGAATGACCCCGAGCGGCTGGCCCGGGACGAAGCGGCGGAACCAATTCCTGGCGGCGTGGAAACCGTTCTGGTGGTCGAAGACGAGCCGATGATTCTCGACCTGGCCGCCACCATGCTCGAAGTGCAGGGATACACGGTGTTCCAGGCGGCCACGCCGGAAGAGGCCCTACGGCTGGCGCAGAACCACGCAGGCCATATCGATCTGCTGGTGACCGATGTGATCATGCCCGGGATGAACGGTCGAGAACTGGCCGCACGACTGGCAACGCTTTATCCCGAAATGAAATTGCTGTTCATGTCCGGCTACACCGCCGACGTGATTGCCCACCACAACGTCATTGATGAAGGGGTGCACTTCATCCAGAAGCCCTTTTCGCTCAAAAGCCTCGCCAACAAGGTGCGTGAAACCTTGAACGCACCAGCTGTTATCAGCAAGGCGGAGCAACGCGAGCCATAAGGGGCACAACCGGGCGCATCGAATCTCTCCCCCTGCGTTACCCGATGGGCAGCACTTGACGCCCCCAACTCCTTTCCCCCACAGGTTCAGCCTTCCCTGTTTGACGAAAGGTCCTCTCCCCTACTTGGTCTTCCGTTTGGCGATCTTCTTGGGGTAGAGCTTCTTGTAGAGCTTGCGGGCCTCGTTGAGGCGCTGCAGGCTCTTTTCGATCAACATTTCCTGAGCGGAACGCTGCTCCTCGTTGGCCTCGGGCCGGCGCTGGACATAGCTGCCGTCGGGCTGCATGTCCCAGGCGCCGCGACGGTCGGCCAGCTGCAGGTCGATGATCTCCCGCAGCTGGGCGCGCGGGGCCGGCGCATCCACCGGAGTGACCATCTCGACCCGCCGCTCCAGATTGCGCTTCATCAGGTCGGCCGAGCCGATGTAGTACTGTTCGTGACCGTTGTTGCGGAAATAATAGATGCGCGCGTGCTCCAGAAACCGCCCCACCAGCGACACCACCCGGATGTTCTCGGAAAGCCCCGGGATTCCAGGCCGCAGCAGGCAGCTGTCGCGAACGATGCAGTCCACCCGCACCCCGGCCTGGGAGGCCTGGTACAGGGCGGCGATGATGTCCTGATCGGTGAGGGCGTTGGTCTTGAGTTGAATCAGTCCCTGCACGCCCTTGAGCTGATGCTCCATCTCCCGCCGGATGTTCTCCAGCAGCACTTTTTTGAGGATGCGCGGCGAGGGCAGCAGCTTCTTGTATTTCCGCGCCGGCGCATAGCCCAGGGTGAGGAAGTTGAAGAACTCGGTCATGTCGTCGCCGATGTCGTTGTCGCAGGTCAAGAGCCCCAGATCGCTGTAGGCCCGGGCCGTGCCGGCGTGATAGTTGCCGGTGCCGATGTGGACGTAGCGGCGGATGCCCTTGTAATCGCGCCGGACCACGAAGATCACCTTGGAGTGGGTCTTGAGCCCGACCACGCCGTAGGTGACGTGGATGCCCGCCTGCTCCAGGTAGTTGGCCCAGTGGATATTGGCTGACTCGTCGAACCGGGCCATCAGCTCGACCACCACCGCCACCTGCTTGCCGTTCTGGGCCGCGTCGAGCAGGTACTGGATGATCTGCGAGTTGGCCGAGGTGCGGTACAGGGTCATCTTGATGCCCAGCACCTTGGGGTCGGTGCTGGCCTCGCGCAGGAACCGCTCCACCGAGGCGCTGAACGACTCGTAGGGATGCTGGAGCAGAAACGGCCCATCCTCGCGGATCAGGTGGAAGATGTTGGGGGCGTCGCAGCTGAGCCGGTGGTGCTCCAGCGGCTGGTGCAGCGGATAGTGCAGGTCGAGCCGGTCAATGGCCGCGATCTGGGTGAAGTCGCGCTTGGCCATGACGCCCTCGACCACGAACACATCCTTGCGCGAATCAATGCCCAGTTCGGCGGCGAGCATGCCCCGGTGCTGGCGGGTCATGGCCGGATCCACCTCCAGGCGGACGATCTCGGCAAACTTGCGCTCACGCAGGGCTGATTCGATCATGGACAGCAGGTCCACGGCCTGATCGGCAATCCGTTCGGTGATGGCGTTGCGGGTGACTCGAAAGAATTCGCAGCTCTCGATGACCATGCCGGGGAAGATCACCTCCAGGTTGCTGGCGATCACGTCCTCGAAGAGCACATACAGGTGCCGACCGGCTTCGACCGGGATGAAGCGCGGGATGCCGGTGCCAGTGGGCACCTTGATCCGGTTGAGGTAGATATGGTCGGAATCGCTGTGGCGGGTCGCCACCAGCAGGTTGAGCGAGAGGTTGGAGATAAAGGGAAAGGGATGGGCCGGATCCATGCCCTGCGGCGTCAGCAGCGGGTAGATGTTGTCACGGAAGTAGGCGGCCATCTGATGCCGTTGCTCGTCGCTCAACTCGCGGTACTTGACGATGTGGATGCCCTGCCGGGCGAGCAGACCGAGCAGTTCCAGTTCCACGGCCTCCTGCTGCGCCAGGATGTCGCGGATGACGGCATAGCTCTCATCGATCTGCTGCTGCGGCGTACGGCCGTCATCGGAGAGCAGCTTGACCCCGGCCCCGACCTGCTGCTTGAGGCCGCCGATCCGCTTCATGACGAACTCGTCCAGGTTTGAGCCGATGATCGAAAGGAAAAACACCCGCTCGAGCAGCGGGTTGCGTTCGTCCTTGCTCTCGCTGAACACCCGCCGGTTGAACTCGAGCCAGGTCAGTTCCCGGTTGAGGTACCATTCGGGCGAATGTAGATCTATGGGGCCCTCGGACGATGCTTCGCTGACTGCGGGAACCTCGGGCTCCTTGCTGTTCTTCTTTTCCTTTTCCGTGCTCAGTGCAATGTCACTCATGCTGGCGTCTCCCTGGGTGTATGTATCTTTCAGTATATGCCGCTGATACAAAAAAGAAAAGCACGGCTTCACCGGGATGGAGCGAATCCCTGCCTGAGGGTTGGGTCGCGGGTACGAGCACAGCGGAGCGAGCCAGGTTCAAGAGCAAATTTTATATAAGATATATTCTTATTTAATATTGACATGCGAATACTATTCAGCTATCTTGCCTGACAAAACGATATCCCAGGTCATCCAATCCTGATCAGAACAATCCAAACACCAGAAGGTTCCCGATGCAGAAAAAGAAACTGACCACCAACGCCGGCGCACCCGTGCCAGACAATCAGAACGTCCTCACCGCCGGCCCGCGCGGCCCGCAGCTGCTCCAAGACGTCTGGTTCCTGGAGAAACTGGCCCATTTCGACCGTGAAGTCATCCCGGAACGGCGCATGCACGCCAAAGGTTCCGGCGCCTTCGGCACCTTTACCGTGACCCACGACATCAGCAAATACACCCGGGCCAAAATTTTCTCCGAGATCGGCAAGCAGACCGAGTTGTTCCTGCGCTTCTCCACCGTGGCCGGTGAGCGCGGCGCGGCCGATGCCGAACGCGATATCCGTGGATTCGCCATCAAGTTCTACACCGAGGAAGGCAACTGGGATCTGGTCGGCAACAACACGCCGGTGTTTTTCCTTCGCGATCCGCTCAAGTTCCCTGACCTCAACCACGCAGTCAAGCGCGATCCGCGCACCAACCTGCGCAGCGCCCAGAACAACTGGGATTTCTGGACCTCCCTGCCCGAGGCCTTGCACCAGGTGACGGTGGTCATGAGCGACCGCGGCATCCCGGCCACCTATCGTCACATGCACGGATTCGGCAGCCACACCTTCAGCTTTATCAATGCCAAGAATGAACGTTTCTGGTGCAAGTTCCACCTCAAAACCCAACAGGGCATCAAGAACCTGACCGACGCCGAGGCCGAGGCCATGATTGGCAAGTGCCGCGAGAGCCATCAGCGCGACCTGTATGACGCCATCGAACGGGGCGAGTTTCCGCGCTGGACCCTGTTTGTCCAGGTGATGACCGAGGAGCAGGCCGCCAAGCTGCCCTACCATCCCTTTGACCTGACCAAGGTCTGGTACCACGGCGACGCGCCCTTGATCGAGGTGGGCGTGCTCGAGTTGAACCGCAACCCGGCCAACTACTTCGCCGAGGTCGAACAGGCCGCCTTCAACCCGGCCAACGTGGTCCCGGGCATCAGCTTCTCGCCCGACAAGATGCTGCAGGGCAGGCTTTTCTC
>CAZFPV010000006.1:0-20969 GCA_964521155.1 uncultured Desulfobulbus sp.
CCAGTTATGCGAGCGCTGCCGCGAGTACGTCTTTCTCGACACCCTGCGATACCTGGCCGCGGGAGGCCGGATCTCCAGAGCCTCCGGTTTTTTCGGCGACCTGCTCCACTGCAAGCCGGTGATCACCCCGGCGCCCGAAGGTGCGCGCCGGGTCGGCATGGTTCGCACCCAGGCCGCCCAGGTAGAGTTTGCTCTGGAAAGAATGTCATCCGAACTGGACCGAAACCGACCGGCCGTGCTGCTCTTGCAGTATGCCGACAACCGCGACCGGGTCGAGGGACAGATCCTGCCGCGCCTGCGAGCGGCTCTGCCCCTGGCCGAGATCCTGCTTGCGCCGCTCTCTCTGACCTCGGGCGTGCACATGGGGCCGGGAGCCTGGGCGCTGGCCTTTGCCCAGGAGGACTAATGCGGACCGCGATCGTCATCCCGACCTTCAACCACGCCGACCGGGTCGCCGGCGTCGTCGCCGAGGCCCGACAGTCTGGCCTGCCCCTTATCGTGGTCGACGACGGCTCCATGGACCACACCCCGAAGGTGCTGGCCGGGATTGAGGGGATTACGGTGCTGCGCCACCCAGAAAATCTCGGCAAAGGCGCGGCCCTGCTCACCGGCTTTGCCCACGCGGCCCGGACCTGTGACTGGGCTCTGACCATCGATGCCGATGGCCAGCATCGTCCGGCGGAGGGCGCAACCCTCATGGCTGCAGCCCGGGACCACGGCGGTCGGATGATCGTCGTCGGCCATCGCCAGGGCATGGACGGGGCGCATGTACCCTGGACCAGTCGTTTTGGCCGGGGGTTTTCCAACTTCTGGGTGCGGGTTGCGGGCGGCCCCCGGGTGCTCGATTCGCAATCGGGGTTTCGCCTCTATCCTCTGCCCGAAGTCCTTCATCTCGGCGTTCGAGCGCGACGTTACCAGTTCGAGGTTGAAGTGCTGGTGCTGGCCCGGCTGCAGGGCATTGCCACCATTGAAGTCCCGGTGTCGGTGGTCTATCAGCCCAGGGGCGAGCGCGTCAGCCACTTCCGGCCCTGGCGCGACTTCTGGCGCAATTCCGCGACCTTTTCCCGTCTGATCCGCCGCCGCATCCTGGATCGCAGGCCATGAAGCCAGACGGCCACACCATTCTCGTCCAGGTCGCCTCCCTGACCGGTGCCTGGTTCTTCGCCCTGGTCGCTCGAGTGATTGCTGCCGGCTATTTTCTCTTCTCGCCCCACCGCCGCGAGAGTGTCCGCCTGTACCGCATCCTGTTTCCCCATCGCGGTGTGCCGTACCACCTCTGGTGCACCTTCCGCCAGTACCAGAACTTCACCACCATTCATTTCGACCGCTTCCTTAGCCACCGGGGCCACGAGGCTGACTACACCGTCGAGGGCGACGAGGGCCTGCAGTCTCTCATCGGCCAAGCCGGGGCCATCCTGTTGATGTCGCACCTCGGTAACTGGGAAATGGCCGCGCGGCTGCTGATGCGGGAGCGCCACGACCTGCGGCTGCTGCTCTACATGGGCGTCAAGGAAAAGGAGGGGGTAGAGCGGACCCAGAAGGAGGAACTGCGACAGGCCGGGGTAACCATCATCGGCGAGGACCGCATGGGCGGCTCCCCCTTTGCCGCGGTCGAGGGCATCCGCCTGCTGCGCGAGGGCGGCATCGTCTCGATGACCGGGGATGTGGTCTGGCGCTCAGACCAGCGCAGCCTGCCGGTGCGCGTATTCGGCCATGTGGCGTATCTGCCCGAGGCGCCCTTTGTCTTTGCCCTGGTGGCCGGCGTACCGATCTACGTTTTTTTCGCCTTCCGCACCGGCAACAACCGCTACCGCTTATACTTCTCCGAGCCGATCAGGGTCGAGACTGCGGGCAAGGCCGAGCGGCAGGCGGCCATCACTGCCGCTGCCCAGCGCTACGCCGACCTGCTGGATTTCGCCCTGCGCGCCCACCCTCTAGAGTGGTACCATTTTAGCCGTTTCCTCCACGAACCGGCCACCGATACGGTGGAGGGGCCATGACCCGCTGCCCGGCTCCGGTTGCACCTGGGCAATGATTTTCTTTTTCTTTTGCAGCAAAGAAGGGTAGTATCACCAGTTTTCGACCAGTTCAGCCAACCTGACCCGCAGCCCATGCATCAACCATGACCAGAGACGAACTGCACCAGCAGATACGCACCATCCTCGTCCACGACTTCGAGTTCAAGGATCCCGGTCTTGACGACAACCTGCGCGACGATCACGGCTTTGACAGCATCGACGCCATCGAACTGCTCGGCAAGATCGAACTGATGCTCGGTTTCCCTCTCACTCGCGAGGAAAAGGAGCGGGCCATGGAAATCCGCACCATCAGCGACATCCTCGACTACCTGGAAGCCATCCAGCAGGGCCGTTCCGCCTGAGCCGCCATCGCACCGCAATGCCACGACGCGTCGTCATCACCGCCTGCTCGGCCATCACCCCCATCGGTTACGGCAAACAAGCCGTGGTCGAGAACCTGCGCCAGGGGTGCTCAGGCGTCCGGCCATTGCGCGACGACGGGCTTCTCACCGGCCGCATCCACTCTCAGGTCTTCGGCACGGTTGACTACCCCATCGACTTCGCCTTCTCCCGCACCCACCGCAAGACCATGGGGCCGGTGGCCTACTACGCCTGCCAGGTGGCCGGCGACGTCCTGACCGCCTCCGGGCTGGCGCAGGACTTCATCACCTCGGGCCGGCTGGGCGTGGCCTTTGGCTCCACCCACGGCAGCCCCACGGTGCAGCGGGACATCTACAAGACTTTCTTTCGCGACCTGGACGATAAGTTTTCCTCCATTGGTGCGGTCGACTATCTCCGCTCCATGGTCCACACCACCGCCGTCAACATCACCCGCATGTTCGGCATCACCGGCCGGGTGATCGCCTCCTCCACTGCCTGCACCACCAGCAGCCAGGCCATAGGCTTCGGCTACGAGATGATCAAGCATGGCATGCAGGACGCCATGCTCTGCGGCGGCGCGGACGAGTACGACACCACCACGGTGGCGGTCTTCGACAATCTGTTGGCCTGCTCGGTGGGCTACAACGCCACTCCGGAGAGGACGCCGCGCCCCTTTGACAAACGGCGCGACGGTCTGGTGGTGGGCGAGGGCGGCGGCGCGGTGCTGCTCGAGGAGTACGAAAGCGCCCGGCGGCGCGGTGCACCCATCCTTGCCGAGGTGATCGGCTTTGCCTGCAACAACAACGGCGGCGACCTGATTTTGCCCAACCTGGACGGCATCTCCGCCACCCTGCGCCTGGCCCTGGCGGACGCGGCCATCGCGCCGGAGGCAGTGGAGTTTATCAGCGCCCACGCCACCGCCACCAAGATGGGCGACATCATTGAGAGCCAGGCCATTGCTGCGGTCTACGGCGACCGGCCGCTGGTCAGCGGCCTCAAGAGCTACACCGGCCACTGCATGGGGGCCTGCGGCGTCATCGAGCTGGCCATGATCCTGTGGATGATGGAAGAGGGCTTCCTTGCCCCGACCCTCAACCTGGAAGAGGTGGACCCGCGCTGCGCCCTGGTGCGGCACACCCCGGGAGTGATCGCGGCCCAGACCGACATCGCCGCGGTGCAGAACTTTGCCTTTGGCGGGGTCAACACCTGCCTGCTGGTCAAAAACGGCCGAGGGGTTGCCTGAGGTCGTGCGTGCCGCCCCGTTTGACCGGATGATCGATGTGGGCGTTACCTTGACCTGCTGGCTCTACTTCACCCTTGGGTTTGTGTTGATGTTTTCGCCCTTCTACCTGTTCGCGATGATCCTCTCGCGAGAGCCCGAACTGGCTGTCCAGCGCTGCAACCGATTCTTTTACCGTGGCTTCTTTGCCCTGCTGCGGAGCCTGACCCCGCGCATCAGCTGGGAGATCGACGAGCGCATCGGCGCGGTTCGTTCCTCGGTGGTGGTATGCAACCACCGCTCCTACCTCGACCCGCTGCTCCTGATTGCCCTGCTTGACCGGGCCAGGACCATCGTCAAGCCGATCTTCTTCACCCTGCCGATCTTCGGCCGGGTGCTCCGCGCCGCTGGCTACATCCCGGCCTCGGCCGAGGGCCGGTTCGCCGGCCTGATGCTGGCGCGGATGGAGAGCATGGGCCGCTACCTGGGCCTGGGCGGCAATCTCTTTGTCTTTCCCGAGGGCACCCGCAACCGTGAGGACGCCATCGGCCCACTGCACCCCGGCGCCCTCAAGATCGCCCGCCAGCACCGGGCGCCGGTGCAGGTTGTCTGCCTGGAGGGTACCGACCGGCTCTTCACCCCCGGCATCTTCCTCTTCTCCACCCGCCAGCCTCTGCGTATCCGAGTGCGGCTGGCCGAGCGGATCGATCCGGATCCGGAGCATCCCAGCCTTGCCGACCTCACCGATCTGGTCCGGCCTGCGCTGATCCGCTGTCAGCCGGAAACGGCATCGGCTACGGACAACCTCCACCAGACACCCCTCCCGCAGGAGATCCAACCTTGAAGGTGCTGCTCATCTCCATGCCGGACGTGGCCCCGCTCATCATCCACGAGGCCGCCGTACACATACCCAACCACGGCATCGCCTCGGTGGGCGGCAACATTGACCACGACCACCAGGTCTACCTGATCGATCTGATCCGCAAGCGCGGCTCGATCAAGCACTATCTGGGCAAAACGGTGCGGCGTATCCGGCCGGAACTGATCGGGTTGTCTGCCATGGCCTGGCAGTTCGACACCTGCGTCAAGATCGCCCACCTGCTCAAGGAACTCCAGCCCGGCGTGCGGATTGTGATCGGCGGCTATCACGCCACCCTCATGGCCGAGGAGATTGCAGCCGCGCCGGAGTCTCGCTGGATCGACTACATCGTCCGCGGCGAGGGCGAGGAAGTCTGCCGGCGACTGGTCAATGCCCTTGCCGGCCGTGACCGGGTCGAGGATATCCCTTCACTCTCTTGGAAGCAGGACGGCGTCTTCGTCCACAACCCCAGGGGCAGGAACCTCGATCTGGCCACTCTGAGGCCACCCATCCGCGACCGCCGCCGCCTGACTTGGGGCTACCACATGATTCACTCCAAGATCGAGGCCCTGGAGACCTCGCGCGGCTGCACCCGCTCCTGCAACTTCTGCAGCATGCGCCACATGTACGGTCGCACCTTCCGCACCTTCCCCATCGAGCGAGTGCTGGCCGACCTGGACGATATCTATTACAACCGCAAAACGCGCTGGGCCTTCATCACCGACGACAACATGGTACTCAACCCCTCACGGGTGATGGAACTCTGCGACGCCATCATCGCCCGCAACTACCAGGGGCTCAACCTGGTGGTGCAGGCGGATTGTGTCTCCATGGCAACCAACGAGCCCATGGTGGCCCACATGGCCCGGGCCGGGTTCCGGTCGGTGTTTCTCGGCATCGAGAACGGCTCGGCCAGGAATCTGAGCGCCGCCGGCAAGGGCGACATCGTCGCCGCATCGCGCAAAGCTATCGAACACTGCCACAAGTACGGCATGATGGTCATCGGGGGGCTGATCTTCGGCTTTCCCGACGACGATGCGGACTCGATCCGCGAGAACTACGAGTTCTTCCGTTCCATCGAGGCCGACGCTGCCTACTGCCAGATCCTGACACCCTATCCCAAGACCGAGATGCGCGACAGCTTGATGGCCGAGGGGCTGGTCGTCAACGCCGAGGACCTGAAGAAATACAATGGGCTCTGGGCCAACGTGCGCACCCGCCACCTGAACGCCGAGGAACTGCAGTACCAGTTCTGGTATCAGCGCCAGGTGGTGCTCGGCTGGTGGAATCCGCCCGAACCGGCGCGGCAGCAGGGGCGCCTCTGGACCTCGATCTGGCGGTTTGCCTTCAAGCCTTTTCTCAAGCTGTACTATTGGCAGATCATGCGCAAGGACGGCTGGGAGGGGCGCTACCGGCGGGAGGTCGAGCGCTGGCAACGGATGAACGAGTTCAGGGATTTGGAGGGATACGGGAAGGATGCAGCTGTATAATCTGGAATTCACCGAGGCGGAGATCCGCGCGGCGGCAGCGGCCGACCGGCTGCTGTCCATGGAGATCGAATTCAGCCGGGACTGCAACTTCCGCTGCGCCTACTGCTACGTCGAGGACCGCACCGCAGGACCAGACGAATTGAGCCGGAACGAAATCAGGGAGGTGCTCATCCAAGCCGGCGAGCTGGGGGCGCGCAAGATCATAGTCCTCGGGGGCGAGCCGTCGATCTACCCGCACCTGGTGGAGATGCTCGATTTTCTAGTTGGTCGTGGCTTTGCTGTAGAGATGTTCACCAACGGCAGCGGCGTGACCCCGGAACTGGCCCGGGTGCTGGCCAGCCACCGGGTGCGGGTGGTGGTGAAGATGAACTCGCGCGACGAGGCGGTGCAGGATCGGCTCGCTGGCAAGAAAGGCGCCTTCCGCATCATCGGCCAGGCCCTGGACAACCTCCGCCGGGCCGGCTACCCTTCGCAGGAACTGTTCCTGGCGGCCAGCACCATCATCTGCCGCCAGAACCTCGATGAGCTGCCCGCCCTCTGGCAGTGGCTGCGCGAGCAGGGCATCGAACCATACTTCGAGATCCTCACCCCCCAGGCCAACGCCCTGGACAACCCCTGGCTCCAGGTCGAGCCGGCGGAACTGCGCGACCTGTTCCAGCGCCTGGCCGCCGTGGACCGGGAGCGATTCGGTCGCGCCTGGGAGCCGCAGCCGCCGCTGGTCGGCAACCGCTGCATGCGGCATCAGGTCTCCTGCCTGGTCAACGCGCGGGGCGAGGTCATGCCCTGCGTCGGGGTGACCATCCCCCTGGGCTCGATCCGCGAGCAGCGGCTGGCCGACATCCTTCAGCACCGCGTCATTCGCGATCTCAAGGACTACCGGCAGACCATCAAGGGGGAATGCGCGACCTGCGACAAGAGCGCCGAATGTTATGGCTGCCGGGGCGCTGCCTTCCAACTCACCGGCGATTACCTGGCCTCGGACCCCACCTGCTGGCGTAACTGCGGCAAGGACTGATTCGCCGGTAAGCGACGCTCAGAAAGAATAGCCGATCAGGAATTTGATCGAGTTGAGCGGCACGTTGGGATCCTCGGCGCCGGCGTTGGAAATGTGGTGATAGCGAAGTTCGAACAGCAGGGAGCGGGCTTGCTCCAGTGGCAGTTCGACGCCGACCGCGAACTGGTAGTTGCCATTCCAGTCGGCCCCCATGCCGGGGATGTCGGCGAAACTGTAGACCGGGCCGCCGCCGCCGAACAGGTAGGGGCGCCAGGTGGCATTGGCGGTGAAGGTATACGAGGCAAGAAAATTCATCCCGACCATGGCCGACTCGTCCGGGCTCGCCACCAGGTGCAGGGGCAGTTCGATCAGGGTGCGATAGTCGCCGGCATACCAGCCGGAACCCAGACCGCCCAGAGTGAGATGGTTGTAGCGGGGGACGAGATCAATGGTTTCCACCCGCTCGGTGGTGTCGCCCCAACCAGGAATGCTCTGGCCGTAGCCGGCAAGCATGGCCCACGTGTCCCGGGAGGCGTCGAAACCAAGAACGGCCCGGGCAGGGACCAGCATGGACAGGCACAGCGCCAGCAGCGGCAGTTTGCGCATCATCGAGCCAGGCAAGCGATCACTCCTGTGTGGCTGGTTCCATTTCGTCTCCGATCGGCTCGCGGACACCACAGGCACGCGCCTGTCCCAAGATGCATTTGGTATCCGCTCCACCGCGCCTTAAGTCCCCCAGCCCTCACCAGCGGAAAATCTCCTTGGCCGCTGTCAACGTCAGCATGACCCGGTGCTCGTCGTAATCCTGGTCCACTTCCGACTGATAATCAGCATAGCGGTAGGAGAGCGAGGCGGTGTACCAGCGCAGGAAACTGTAACGCACGGTCAGGCCCGCGTCCCAAGTTTCCTCCCGGTAGCTGAAATGATCCCCTTCCCGGGCGGCAAGATCGATCGCCGTGGCATCACTGTCCCCATCCAGAACCACCACTATCTCGTCCTCATAGGGTTCGTCATGGTCGCTCTGCTCGTATCCGGCGATGAACGCCGCCTGCCAAGCCTGAGAGAATTGGTGGGTAAAGCCGATTTCGCTTCGCCAGACCTTGCTCAACCCGGAACGGCGGCCATCGAAATTATCAAACTCATAGTTGTATGAGGTGTGCGCGCTCAACAAGGATTGCGGAAAAGCATAGGTCAGGCCGGCATAGGCGTTGTACCCGGTCTCATCGGGGCTTTCGTCGTAGGTGACCAGGGTGGGACCGCCCGACAGGGTCATGCGCAGCCGGTTGCTGAAATCGTGCTCCCAGCCAAGCGTACCTTCATGAATGACGGAATCTTCCTCCAGCGGCGACTCATAGTCGGTCTCCTGGTAGGAATACTGGCCGAAAAAAATTTCGTGAACGCCCCAGTTGTAATTCACGCGCAGCCGTCCATGGTATTCGACCAAATCGTCGTTCAGACCCTCGGTGGTTGAGGTGATGATCGGTTCCGGCGGCTCGGCCGGCTCTGGCTCGCGCTCGGAATCCTCGTCCGAGTCATCCCTGTCGTTGTTCGCCGGCTCAACAGGCTCCGGTTGGGTCACCCTGACCTCAGTGATCTCGGTTTCGTCGTAGAGACCCTTGACGTAGGCCAGTTCGGTCTCGGCGCTCCACTGGGTGTTGATGCGGTACGATAGCCGGCCCGTCGCCTCATGGCGATCATAGTCGTCATAGTCGTCACCACCCCCATCATCGACGTTACGCAGGACGCCGTAATTATACCCAATCCCGACAACCGAATCCTGGGCGTAGGTGTACTCGGTGCTCAGGCCGAAGTCATTTCGCCAATATTTGCTGCGGCCGTACTCGTCGGTCAGTTGCCGCCCGGCCGCCTCTTCCGGACCGGCGCCAACCGGCTGTGTATCCGGCTGCGCCTCGGTCGTGGAAACGATCGCTTCACCTTGCCGCTGGTAATCACTCTGAGGGTCATCGCCATAGAAATAGCTGTCCGTCGCCCGGACCAGCCAGTCCTTGGTAATGTACCGTTCGCCCAACAACTGGAGGTCATGACCAACGTCGCTGCTGCTGTCGATCTCGTCGTAGGTAAAGGTCGGGGCATAGGTGAATTCAAACAGGTCGGCCACATCCCTGGAGGAAAAACGGACCCGGGGGGTGACGAACAGACTGCGGGTGTCGCCCTCGTCCGCTGCATTGAGGGCCGACGCGGGGGTAAGGACAACCGCCTCGGTCGTGCCGTCCGTGGTTACCGCCCTTCCCCGCACCGTATCCACGTCGTTGTCGTCGTAAGATCGCTCCTGGAAATCATACCCCACCGAAATTTCTCCGATGACGATATTCTGGCGCCCCCAGGCCTGCCCCGAACCACCGAGACATGCCAGCGCCAGCAGGACAGCCCCGCTCTGTTTCAGATGTGCCATGATCTTCTCCGACAGGTGTTAGTGGACAATGATGATGTCACCGGACTGGATGTAAATGTTCTTATCCAGTTTGCCGCTCTTGACGATGTCGTCGTAGTCGATCTTGATGGTATTCTCGCCGCCCTTTCCAGCCGAGGTCTTCACGCCGTCACCCGCCCTGACCACGGTAAGGTCGTGACTGGCCCACTCGTTGAAGCCACCGCCCCGGGCAACGGCCTGGACCACGGTGATCGGAAAATCCAGGGCAAACACGCCAGGTTTGGCCACCTGGCCCATGACGGTGTACCGCCGGCTGTTGCTCTGGATCAGCACTGCGGTGACAATGGGATCGGAGTAGGCGGTGGCAAATAATTTTTTCAGATAGTCGGCCAGTTGGGTCAGAGTCATCCCCAGTACGTTGACATCGCCCACATGCAGCAGGGAGATACGGCCGTCCATGCGGACCACGATGCCGCTGGCCGACTGCTTGCCCTCCCCATCAGGCTTTGCCGCTCCAGGAGAGGCTGTCGCGGCCATGTCGCCCTCGCCATAGATGGTCACCCCGAGAACATCGCCAATGCCGATGACATACTCCTTCTCTTCCCCGGGGAACACGGTGGCGCCCACGACCTCGCCGCGCAATTGCTCCTTGAGTTTGTCGTCAGCCACGGCATCGGCCGTCGATTGCGCCGCGAAAGCACCCTGCACCGCAATCAGCACCAGCCCCAGCACCCAAGCCATCAGCCCAAGCCTTTTTGCACCCATACGTTCATCCTCCTCAATAATCGTCACGACAGCATTTGGTTTTCTGTTATACTCCTTGATTACTGTAGCATACCCAGCAAAAAAACCGAACTTTTTCTAGGAATACCTTGGCGGTCTCGGTAAGATTAATGAGGAACTCGATCCTTTCCCTTCCCCTCAAGCAAAAAGGTGTTGTCATGCGACTGATTTCAGCGTCCACTCCGATTCTTGCCCTGGTGCTGATCGGCCTTGTTCTCTTTGGTTGCTCCGGGGACCCGGAAACAAAGAAGGTCGCCCACTACAAAAAGGCGATGGTCTATCTGGAAGAAAAAAACCCCAGCGCCGCCACCATCGAACTGCGCAACGCCATCCAACTCGATCCCAAGTATGCCGAGGCCCGCTACCAGTTGGGCCTGATTCATCTGAAAAACGGCGATGCCAGGAACGCCTTCAATGAATTGCAGCGGGTCGCCAGCCTTGATCCGACCAATGTCGACGCCAAACTGAAAACCGCCGAATTTCTCCTTATGGGCAAGGACAAGGACGGGGCCAAGAAGCATGTCGAGGAAATCCTCCTGAGCCATCCGGAGAATGTCGATGCCCTGGCCCTGCTGGCCAACATCCAGGTGATCGAGGGCAAGAACGACGAGGCCGGCGTGACCATCGATAAGGCCCTGGCCCTGCAGCCCGCACTGGACCGGCTCTATCTGATCAAGGGTCGGGTGTTGATGGCGCAGAAAAATCTGGAGGCTGCAGAAGCCGCCTTGCAGAAGGCTGTCGAGGTGGGCCCGGACAGGCCCACCAACTACCAGATGCTCCTCTCCTTCTACCATGCCAACAACAAACGGGACCAGGCCCTGGCCATCATCCGCACCATGATCGGCAAATTTCCGGACCAAGTCGAGCCCCGCCTGATCCTGGCAGCCATCCATCGCGAGGCAGGCGAACGGGACAAGGCGGAGGCGGTCTTCAACGAGGCCCTGCCGCTCTTTCCCAAGGACAGCCGATTGCGGCTGGTTGTGGCTGAGTTTTACGAACAGCAGGGCAAGCTCGACCAGGCCGAGACAACCTTGAAAGAGGCCATGGCGATTACGGAAAAGCCGCTGGACGTCCAGGCCCGGCTGGCTGATTTTTATTTCGAGCACAAAAAGTTCGACCTGGCTCAGAAAACCCTGGACGAGGTGCTGGCCAAGGAGAGCGGGAACAGCGGCGCCCTGTTGGTCAAATACAAGTTCCTGGTCAAGGAGGGCAAGAACCAGGAGGCGATCAACCAGCTGACTGGCCTGATCAAGGATTACCCGCAATGGGCCGACGCCCATTTCACTAAGGCCCTGGCCCACCTGGGGCAGAAGGAGACCGAACTGGCGCTTGGCAGCCTGACCGAAGCGGTCAAATATGACCGCGGCAACTCCAAATACCACACCACCTTGGCCTTCCTCCATCTCCAGGGGCAAAAATTCGATGATGCAAAGAAAGAGGCGGCCATCGCCCTCAAACTGCAGCCGAGCAACTTTCCTGCAGCCCTGCTGTTCGCCAAAGCCGTTTTGATGTCCAAGGAGTACGACAACGCTGTCAAGATCTTCGAGGATATGAACACCAAGGCGCCCAAGAACGTCGAGATTCTGGGCAGCCTTGGCCTGGCCTACCTGGGAAAAAAGGAGCCGGACAAGGCGCTCAAAGCCTTCCAGGAAGTGCTGGCCCTACAGCCCGGCAATACCCCGGCGCTGGTGAACATCGCCCGCATCTACCAGACCAAGGGCAAATCGAAGGACGAGCTGATCAAGCTGGTCAGGAATCAAGTCAAGGCCGCCCCGGACAGCCCGGGCAACCTGCTCCTGCTGGCCACCATGCTGATGGCCGAAAATCAACCCGACGAGGCCCTGCAGCTGGCCCAGAAAGTCCAGCAGCTCGATCCCCAGAACATGACCGCCTACACACTGAGCGCGGCCATCTACAAACGCCTGCAGAAGACGGACCAGGCCATCAACGAGTACAACAAACTCCTCGCCTCGGGTTCCAACAAGCTCCAGGCCCACATGGGGCTGGGCGCCATTTACGAGCAGCGCAAGGAGATGGACCAGGCCAAAATGCAATACCAGGAGGTCCTGAAAATCAACGGCAACTTCGCCCCGGCCGCCAACAATCTGGCCTGGATCATGGCCCATGAGGCCCAGCCGGATCTGGGCGAGGCCCTCCGCCTGGCCCTGACCGCCAAGCAGGCCCTGCCCGATGACGCCCATATCATCGATACCCTGGGCATGGTCCATTACAAGCGCGGCTCCTTTGGCCTGGCCCGCACCGAATTCGCCCAAGCTGCCGCGATACGCTCCGACATGCCGGTGTTCCAGTACCACCTGGCCTTGGCCCTGTATGGCGACAACCAGAAAGACAAGGCTATCGAGGAGTTGCAGGAGGCGCTGGCCAAGCCCCAGGCCTTTGAAGAGCGGAAGGATGCCGAGGCTCTGCTCAAGCAGTGGCAGACCAACTGATCGCGGAGATACTGGCATGACCGGTCCTACCCTGGCGCAGCAGAGGAAAGTGTTGGGTAAAACAGCCATTCAGAGGCGGATTGGCGAACTCGGGCGGCAGATCACCCAGGACTACCACGGCCGGCGACTGGTCCTGCTCGGGGTGCTGAACGGCGCCTTTGTCTTTGCTGCAGACCTCTGCCGAGCCATCGAGCTGGATCTGGAGATTGATTTCATCCGGGTGGCCAGTTACGGCATGGGCACCGAATCTTCCGGCGTCGTCCGCCTGACCAAGGAACCCGAGATCGATCTGCGCGGCAAGGACGTGCTCCTGGTAGAGGATATCGTCGATACCGGCGCCACCATGGCCTGGCTTCAGGATCATTTCCGCTCGAGCGGCGCCGCATCGGTGCGCATCTGCTCGCTTATCGACAAACGGGAACGGAGAACCGAGGCGATCGAGGTCGAATACGCCGGTTTTGCCCTCGACCGGGGGTTTCTCGTTGGCTACGGTCTCGACCACGACGAACGGTACCGCAACCTGCCGGCTATCTACACCCTGGAATGAAGCCCACCGGGCGGCCTGCCTTTGGCCGGTCCGGTCCAATCGAGCTCCTCAACGATGCCATGGAGGCTGTAATGCAGAAGAAGAATTTCGCGGTGATCCTTTCCGGCTGCGGCCATCAGGATGGGGCCGAGATCCACGAGGCGACCCTCACACTGCTGGCGATCCATAAACACGGGGCCGAGTTCCACTGCTATGCCCCTGACGTCAAACAGCACCATGTGCTCAATCACATCACCGGGCAGGAGATGAAAGAACAGCGCAACGTGCTCATCGAATCGGCCCGCATTGCCCGCGGCAAGATCGCCGCGCTCGCTACCTTTTCGGCCGATGCGGTCGATGCCCTGGTTATCCCGGGTGGCTTCGGCGCCGCCAAGAACCTCTGCAGTTATGCCTTCGACGGCCCGAAATGCACGGTCAACGCCGACGTCAGCCGGGCGGTGAAGGCCATGCACGCCGCCGGCAAACCCATCGGTGCACTGTGCATCGCCCCGGTCATCCTCGCCAAGGTGCTGGGCGGGGTGGATCTGACCATCGGCCAGGACGCCGCCACCGCCGAAAATCTGGCCGCCATGGGGGCAAAACACATCCCCACCTGGCAGGGAGAAATCGCCATCGACGAAAAAAACAGACTCGTCTCCACGCCCTGCTACATGCTCAACTCGCGGGTTGATCAGATCGCCGAGGGCGCAGACAAGCTTATCCAGGCCATGCTGGCGATGATGGTCTGAACCGGTTGGTGCAAATTCGCTTCCAGGAGAAGCGACAAGGGGAAAGGGGCCGGGGCCTGCTTTCCCCTTCTTGACTGGGGCCGGAAGCGAATTATCGTGTAGGCCAGCCAAAAAACCGCCGGATTGGGGCCTATTGCATCACCATTTCAAAAGGAGTCTTTCAATGAACACCATGAAAACCGCAATGCTCATGGCCGCCCTCACCGCCCTGTTCATGGTTGCCGGCCAGGCAATGGGCGGGCAGCAGGGCATGACCATGGCCCTGCTCCTGGCCTTGGGCCTGAATTTCTTTGCCTACTGGAATTCCGACAAGATGGCGCTGGCGATGAATGGCGCCCGCGAAGTGTCCGAGGCCGAGGCTCCGGACCTGCACGGCCTGGTCGCCAGCCTGGCTGCCAGAGCCGGGCTGCCCAAGCCCCGGGTCTATGTGGTCGAAAACGAGACTCCCAACGCCTTTGCCACCGGCCGCAATCCCGAGCACGCTGCTGTGGCGGTGACCACCGGCATCATGCGGGTGCTTGATCGCAGTGAACTGGAGGGGGTGATTGCCCATGAACTGGGGCACATCAAGAACCGGGACATTCTCATCGGCTCGATTGCCGCGGTCATGGCCGGGGCAATCTCCTATCTGGCCAACTTTGCCATGTTCTTCGGCGGCAGCCGCAGCGACGAGGAGGGTGGCGGCAACCCCCTGACCATGATTCTGATGATGATTGTCGCGCCGTTGGCCGCCTCGCTCATCCAGATGGCCATTTCCCGCAGCCGTGAGTACATTGCCGACGCCACCGGGGCCGAGATCTGCGGCCACCCCAAATCGCTGGCCAGCGCCCTGAACAAGCTGGCCAATTACAACGAGCAGCGGCCGATGGACGTCAACCCGGCCTCGGCCCAGATGTACATTGTCAACCCGCTCAGGGGCGGCGCCATCGCCGGCCTGTTTTCCACCCACCCGCCCATGGAGGAGCGCATTCGCCGGTTGCTTTCGATGTAACCTTCGAATATAGGCTACTTACAGCCGATTGACCAACTCGGCAAAGGCGGTCGCATCCAGGCAGCCCTGGCCGAGCATGATGCCCGACACCCCGGACAGCGACCAGATGCCCTGGCCGTTGGCCGGGGTCACCCCGCCGCCATAGAGCACTGGCCGGTTGTCGGTTTTGCGGGCGACCTCGGCCACCTCTGCTCCGATGGTGGCGATGTCCCGCGTCAGTTCCAGGCCCACTGGGGTTTCCGGGGTGAAGGCCCAGATCAGCCGGTCCATCTCCTCGCGGGTAAAGGCCGCGGCCTGCTGCTGCAGGAGCCCGCCGTCGACGCAGACAATGGGCTGAATTTCCTCGGCCAGTGACTCAAAGCCCTGCCGCGCCACATCCTGCACCGTTTCGTGGAAATACTTCCGTCGCTCCCTATGCCCGATCAGGCTGTAGCGTACCAGTCCCCGCAGCCAGGCCGCCGGCACGGCGCCGGTGTAGCTGCCCTGGGGATAGGGCGATAGCCCCTGGGCTGCCAGGGCGATGCCGGCTATTTTTCGCGTCCGCGCATGCACCTGTTCGAGCATAAGTGCCGGGACCGCCAGCACGATCTCAACCTCGGAGCGCGGACGCACGGAAGCGACAAAGGCGTCACACCAAACCATCGCCCGTTCCGGCGACAGATTGGCCTTCCAGTTGGCAAGCACGATTTTCTTCATTGATGGGTCCTCCTACGCAGGCGCAGAGAGAAGGTTTCAGGAACCCGGAATTCGGTCCGGACGCAGGCTTTGGCGTTCGATCTGCCGCGCCTGCGGCGCTGGCGGCTGATTCTGGCTGGGTGCCCGCTCCGTGCCTGCCTGCCGGATGACCAGCAGGCCAAGCACTGCCAGCAATGCCAGGGTCATGATCACGGCCAGGAGCAGGGATCGAATCGGCGAACGCCTTCGGCCAGGTAGTATGGGGTTTGGTTCCGGCATGGATTCAGGTGTTTGCTGCGGCCATCAGGCCGGTCAGCACGACCCGCACCCGCGCCTCGTCCGCGCCGCGGATCAGCACCGCCTTGTTCCGGCTCTGCTGGCCGCTCCGGATGGTGAGGGATGATTTGGGCAGGTCCAGAGTCTTGGCCAGATAGGCCAGCACCGCCTTGTTGGCCTTGCCGTCCACCGGTGGTGTTGTCAGGCGAAGTTTGAGCGCGTCGCCCTGCAGACCGGCCAGCCCATTGCTCGCAGCCCGGGGCTGCACATGCAGTCGCAGCAGCAGGCTGCCGTCCGGCAGCGTCTCCAGGCAGGGCAGATCCTGGCAAGAGGGCATCGACTGCGCGAACCGACGGAGCGTGGCGGAATGGGCTTTATTGCAGACCCATGCCGATCTGCCGCAGGGTCGGCACGAGGAAATTCTGCAGGAAGACAATCACCAGGATGAGAATCATGGGACTCAGGTCTAGCCCCCCCATGATCGGCACCACCTTGCGGATCCGCGCCAGCAGCGGGTCGGTCACCTGATGCAGGAAGCGGACGATGGGGTTGTAGGGATCGGCATTCACCCAGGAGATCACCGCCCGGGCGATGACAATCCATATGTAAGCGCCAAGGACAAAGTTGATCAGGTCGGCGATGGCCTTGATGAAATTACCGAGCATGAACATGATGCGTACCTGCTGAAAACAGAGGGAACGTTGAGACCGCCCGCCTTGTGCGGCGGCCACGACCAAGAATACCGTGTATACGTAATGGGCAATCAGGCTTCACGACACCCGGCTGCCTGGGGCGATCGAACCAGCAACCGTGGCCAGCACCAGCCGTTCCGAGCCGTCCGGCTGCGGCTCCTTGGCAGCCAGCACCATCCCCTGGGAGGTGATGCCCATCAGTTTGGCGGGCTGCAGGTTGGCAACAATCAGCACCTGCTGGCCGATCAACTCCTCCGGGGTGTAGAACAGGGCGATGCCGGCGACCACTGTCCGCTTCTCGGGAGCGCGCACGGTCAGTTTGAGCAGCCGTTCCGACTTGGCCACCCGCTCGGCTGCCACCACCTCCGCCACCCGCAGTTCGACGGCCTTGAACTGGTCAAAGCCGATCACCCCTTCATCCAGGCCTACGACCGGCGCAGGGACATGCTTTGATTTGCCTGTTTTGGCCGGGGCCGGTTGTGTGGCAGGGGCTGGCACGGCCTTCACCTCCACCCGGGGAAAGAGCTGGGTCCCCTTGTCAACCACCGCACCCGCGGTCATAGCTTGCCCACCGTCCAGGCGATCCAGGGAGATGGCGGCAAAAGGCTCGCCCATCCCCAGGGCCGTCGCCATCTTGGCCGCCGTGGCCGGCATGACCGGCTTGAGCACCACCGCGATATTCCACAGGCTCTCGGCCAGGATGGCCAGCACCGTCTCCAGCCGCTTTGCCAGCGCCTGGTCCTTGGCCAATTCCCAGGGAGCGTTGGCGACGATGTAACGGTTCATCAGCCCGATCACCTCCCACACCGCCTGCAGAGCCTTGTGGAAGCGGAACCCGTTCATCTCCTCCCGGTACATTGCCAGCATATGGGCCAGCGCCTGCCGCAGTTCGCGGTCGCTGTCCGTTTCCGCCGCTGAACCTGGCGCCGGCACCGTCGCGCCAGCGTACTTGTCGATCATGGTCAGGGACCGGGAAAACAGGTTGCCCAGGTCATTGGCCAGATCGGCGTTGTACCTGGCCAGGATGGCATCGCTGGAAAACGAGGAGTCCAGGCCGAAACTCATCTCCCGCAGGACAAAATAGCGCACCGTGTCAATACCGTAGGTTTCGGCCAATTCTCGGGGCCTGACCACGTTGCCCAATGATTTTGACATCTTGGTCGCATCGACGTTCCAATAGCCGTGGACATGCAACCTTTTGTAGGGCTCCAGGCCCATGGCTTTGATCATGGTCGGCCAGTAGATGGCATGTGGCTTCAGGATATCCTTGGCGATAACATGTTCGGCGGCAGCCCAGTATGTACCAAACTCCGGTCCGTCCGGGTAACCGATGCCGGTGAGGTAGTTGATCAGGGCGTCGAACCAGACATAGGTGACGAACTTGTCGTCAAAGGGCAGTGGGATGCCCCAGGTCAGGCGCGAGGTCGGCCGCGAGATGCAGAGATCCTCCAGCGGTTCGCTCAGGAAGGAGAGCACCTCATTGCGGTAGCGCTCCGGGGTGATGAACTCCGGGTTTGCCTTGATGTGGTCGATCAGCCAGTCCTGGTATTTGGACATGCGGAAGAAATAGTTCTGCTCGCTGATCGGCAGCGGCTCCACCAGATGGTCAGGGCACATCCCGTCCACCAGTTCCTTGTCGGTGAGAAACCGCTCGCAGCCCTTGCAGTAGAGACCTGAGTACTCGCTGAAATAGATGTCGCCCCGGTCATGCACCAGTTGCAAGATCGCCTGCACGGTGCGGACATGGTCGGCGTCGGTGGTGCGGATGATATGATCCGGCTCAATGGCGAGCTGCGGCCAGGTCTCACGGAAGGTCAAGGCGATCCGGTCGGCGTATTGCCGGGGCGTTTCGCCGGCCTTGGCCGCGGCCTCGGCGATCTTCTCCCCGTGCTCGTCGGTGCCGGTCTGGAAGCGGACCTCGTCACCGCAGAGCCGACGGAAGCGGCTGTAGACATCGGTGACGATGGTGGTGTATGCATGGCCCAGATGGGGCATGGCATTGACGTAATAGATCGGGGTTGTAACGTAGGTGGTCATAATTTCGCAGGTATGATGATGTTGACCCAAGTGGCCGGCGCTGACGCGCCGCGGTCACGCCTGGCGGGAAGTCGAATCGACGACCAGCGAACGGCCTGCGGAGGGGATCACTCCTCCTCCGTCGTCTCCTGGACGCCCCAGATGTCGATGTTGCCCCGTCTCGACGATCCCTTCTTGCCCTGCCCCTTGCGTCCAGGGGGTTTGGGCATGGGGTCGGCGGCCCGCCATTCCTCCTCGGAGAAGACGCGCTCCTCGCCCTCGCTGGAAACGGCGGTCACCGTGCCGAGCAGCGGCCACTGGCGGGTGACCTGGTAGGTCTTGTCCTCGAAGACAATGGCACGGCCGGGCCGGGGCATCCCCTTCTTCATGGTGCGGTAGGTCTCGTACTCGTAGGTCAGACAGCAGAGCAGGCGATTGCACACCCCGGAAATCTTGGCCGGGTTGAGCGGCAGGTCCTGGGTCTTGGCCATCTTGATCGACACCGAGTCAAACTTGGTAAGGAAGGTGGTGCAGCACAGCTCACGGCCGCAGGCTCCGAGGCCTCCGGTGATCTGAGTTTCGTGGCGGACGCCGATCTGGCGCATCTCCACCCGGGTGCGAAACTCCTGCACCAGCAGCTTGACCAGTTCGCGAAAATCGACCCGGCTTTCAGCGGTGAAATAGAAGATGATTTTGGAGCCGTTGAAGAACCGCTCCACCCGCACCAGGTGCATCGGCAGCTTGAGGGCCTCGATCCGCTGCCGGCAGATGCGAAAGGCCTCCTGCTCGAGCAGCGGCAGGGTCTGGTATTTCATCCGCTCCTCGGCGTTGATCCGCCGCTGGATGCGATAATGGACCGGCGGCTCGAAACCAAGGGCCACCAGCCAGCCGGAGCGGCCGACGATCACTGCCGGTTCCGGCCCCTGCTCGGTTCGCACCATCACCTGGTCGCCCCGGATCAGATCGGCGGCCTGGGCGCTGGCGGTGAACTCCTGCCCCTGGGTGCGGAAGCGAATTTTATAATATTCCAGGGCTTCCTCGTCGCCACCCTCACATCTGCGGGACGGATCGACGGGTTGCGGCCCGGTCTGCGGTTCTGTCATGGGTGTCTACGGTGAAGGGGGGCGGCAGTCGAACAGATCCAGCAGCAACACCTCGCTGGTCAGGCCGCGGTTGCAGTTTCTCGCCAAGGCCTGTTCTGCACGGTCAATTGCCCTGATCTTATCAGAAAGCTGTTGTAAATTCCAGCGTTCTCTTGCTGCCAGCACCTCGGGGGAGAAGGGCTGGCAGCCGGGATTGACCGCGGCGGCCATGGCGTTTTTGCAAAAGATGCGCAGCAGGCCAAGCAGCGCCTGCTCCCATTCCTTGATGGCCGCAAGCTCCGCCGCAAGGGCCAGGGCCGACTCGACCCGCGCCCCCAGGCCGATCCGGTCGGCAATCAGGGCCTCTATCAGGCGGCGGTAGAGAGGAAGAAAACCGTCGGCATCAATGGCCAGGGCCTGGCCCGGACAGCCGTCGGTCAGCGCGGCCAGAGCCTGACAGTCCTCGGCGGTCATTTCGGGACGATGACGCTGGACGATTGCGGCCGCCAGCGACACCGGCAGGGGCGCAAAGGGAATGACCTGGCAGCGGGAGACAATGGTGCCCAGCAGTGAGCCGGCGGCATTGCCGATGAGCAGCAACAGGTTGCCCTCGGGCGGTTCCTCCAGCAGCTTGAGCAGGCTGTTGCCGGCCTCGCGGCGCATGCTCTGCACCTCCTCCAGCAGCACGATCCGGCGCGCGCCCTCCAGGGGCGCAAACTGCAGGGCCTTTTTCAGGGCGCGGATCTGGTCGATCTTGATGAAGGCGCCGTCGGGGCGGATACGCAGGAAATCCGGATGGTTGCCGGAGCGGAATTGGATACATCCCGAACAGGCGCCGCAGGGGCGGCCCGTAACTGGCTGGCGGCACAGC
The DNA here is from genome assembly GCA_964521155.1 of uncultured Desulfobulbus sp. Classification (GTDB taxonomy): domain Bacteria; phylum Desulfobacterota; class Desulfobulbia; order Desulfobulbales; family Desulfobulbaceae; genus Desulfobulbus. Next base: position 20,465 of record CAZFPV010000006.1, read on the forward strand.
AGCACTGCCGCCAGTTCCATGGCCATGGTAGTCTTACCCACCCCATCCGGTCCGGCAAAGAGATAAGCGTGGGCTAGCCGCCCGCTCTCCACGGCCCGGCCCAACAGGGTCTGGGCCTTGGCCTGTCCGAGCAGGGTGGAAAAGCCCATGACCTAGAACAGGGAGGGCTGGCGGGTTTCGCCGGCCTTTCTGCGTGGCGGCGGCTCGGGCGGGAACTCGTCGGACGGCGGGGGCATCGGCTCTTCCGCCAAAGGCGCCTGCTCCGGGGCTTCCGGCTCGGCCTCACCGCCGGCGCGCAGGTACAGGTAGCGCTCCAGGTGCCGCTGGTACTCGCTCCACTGCCAGCCGCCGCCGGTCATCCGCCGGCGCAGCCCGTCCAGGTAGTTCATCTTGGCGTCCATGTCGTCAAGGAGGTTGAGCAGGATAGCCTCCGGAGTCATGGGCAGGACCGGCGAGCCATAAGCCAGCTGACCGTGGTGACTGAGGACGATATGCATCAGCTGGT
>CAZFPV010000007.1:0-9679 GCA_964521155.1 uncultured Desulfobulbus sp.
GGCCGGCGCCGTTGGCGCGGCCATCGGCCAGATGCATTTGCAGGTGGCCGCCGTCGGCGCCGACGACGCGGTGGCCCATCACCTGCACGCCACGGCTGACCAGCAGCGGCGCGGAGTTGCCATAGCCGGTCGGCTCCAGCCGGGCCATTGTTTCTTGCAGCGCCCAGTCCACCTGGCTGATGCCGACATGGGCCTCAGCCGCCAGCTGCCGGTTTGCACTGAACTTTACCCCGGAGACGCGCGCCAGCGGCTCGCGGTCCACACCGTCAAGAAAGGGGCACTTCGCCCAGACCGCGTAGTGCTGCGGCTTGTCGGCCACGCCTTCGTTCTGCAGAAATTGGGCGATGAACTCCATCGCCGCGGCCTTTGTCGGAAATCGATGGACCTCGGCGCTGACCGCCTCGGCCCTGGTCTTGAATTGCTCGAACATTCCCCCTCCCTTCTGCCCTGGTGACCGATGAGGCATTCCGCCGGTGAGCCCGATTCCAGATGTCGCCCGCCGCGCAGCAAGCCCTGCCAATAACAACTTGTAAAACCAACTTTATTTTGAATATATTTTAATCTATCACTGCTTGTCAACATTCTTTTTTAAGCATGGGAAAAAATTTGGTTGACAAATTTTGCCGAATAAAATAATTGGTAATACAACTTCTCAGGAATCATGCCTGCAGACTTGCCTGCCGGGAATCCTTTTTAGAAGCACCGGCCCCGTGGGCCGTGTTCATAATCCCACCAAAAAGGAGAAAACGTTATGCCCTGGATCCAAAGCTACACCCCCATCGCAGGTAGTCTGGGCATGTCGGCGCTCGTCGCCGCCATCCCCCTGGTCGTCATCTTTGTGTGCCTCGCGGTCATGAAGATGAAAGCCCACAAGGCGGCACTGTTGGCCGTCGCCTCGGCCTTTGCCATCGCCGTCACGGTCTGGGGCATGCCGGCCAAACTCACCGCGCTCGCCTTTGGCCAGGGCGCCGCCTTCGGTCTCTTTCCGGTCTTCTACATCGTCCTCACCACCCTCTTTCTCTACAACATCACCGTCAAGGGCGGCCAGTTCGAGATCATCCGCGCCTCTCTGGCCGGCCTGACCGCTGACCGGCGCATCCAGGCGCTGCTGATCGCCTTCTGCTTCGGCGCCTTCATCGAGGGCGCGGCCGGTTTTGGCACCCCGGTGGCCATTGCCGGCGCCACCCTGGTCGGCCTGGGCTTCCGGCCGCTGTACGCCGCCGGCGTCTGCCTGGTGGCCAACACCGCCCCGGTGGCCTTTGGCGCCATCGGCATTCCGATCGTGGCCCTGTCCGCGGTCATGGGCTATGACGATGCGGGAATGATGAAACTTTCCAAGATGGTTGGTCATCAGCTGCCGTTCATCTCGGTTATCATTCCCTTCTACGTCATCGTCATGATGGCCGGCTTCAAGAAGGCCATGGAAGTCATGCCGGCGATTCTCGTCTGCGGCGTGACCTTCGCCCTGGCCCAGTTTGTCACCGCCAGTTATGTCGGCCCCTACCTGCCGGACATTACCGCCTCGCTGGCCGCCATGGCAGCGCTGGTCCTCTTGCTGCGCGTCTGGCAGCCCAAGGAAAACTTCGTCTTTGACCATGAGAAACAGGCTACCAAGGAAGATCACAGCTACACCGCCGGCCAGATTTTCCGCGCCTGGGCGCCCTACCTGTTCCTTACCCTGATGGTGCTGCTCTGGGGCATCCCTTCCATCAAGGCCGCGCTGGACAAGAGCAAGGTGGTCATCCCGATCACCGGCCTGGACAACATGATCGTCAAGAACGTCAAGACCCCTGAAGTGTCCCTGGAAAAGATTCAGATCATCAACACCGAGATCGACAAGCTGAGCGCCGCCCTGCCCAAGGGCAACGAGAAGGCTGCCAAGGCCGTTGCCGCCCTGGGTGAGTTGAAGACCCTGGAGGCCGCCATGGCCGCCGTCGAGCAGAAGTTGGCCGGCAAGGGCGCCGTCCTTCCCGACGAGCGCTATGCCGCCATGGCCCCGATCTACAAGAAGAGCACCGAACTGCAGGATCTGGCCAAGGGCCTGGTCGCCGACAAGACCGTGGACAAGGACCAGTTCAAGGCAATCACTAAGGCCCTGAATGAGCAATTGCCCTCCAAGATCGCCGCCAAATACAACTTCAACTTCATGTCCGCCGCCGGCACCGCCATCCTGATCGCGGCCCTGCTCTCCGCCCTGATCTGCGGCGTCAGCTTCGGCGACGTGGCCAAGATCGCCGGCAAGACCCTGGTCGACATGCGCTTCCCGGCCCTGACCGTTGCCTCGGTGCTCGGCCTGGCCTATGTCATGAACTCCTCGGGCATGACCAACTGCCTTGGCCTCGTCTTCACCAAGACCGGCCACTGGTTCCCGTTCATCGCCCCGATCCTCGGCTGGCTCGGCGTCTTCCTGACCGGTTCCGACACCTCGAGCAACGTCCTTTTCGGCGGCCTGCAGAAGGCGACCGCAGAACAGCTGGGCATCAGCCCGATCCTGACCGGCGCAGCCAACACCAGCGGCGGCGTCATGGGCAAGATGATCTCGCCCCAATCCCTGGCGGTTGCCACCGCCGCCTGCGGCATGGTCGGCGAGGAAGGCAACCTGTTCCGCTTCACCCTGAAGCACTCCCTGTTCCTGACCTTCATTGTCTGCGTCATGGTGTACCTGCAGGCCTACCATCTGCAGTGGATGATCCCATAATCCAGACAGACAAACCTCAGATGTTCTCCCTGAGCCGCCCGGGTTACTCCCCTTCCCGGGTGGCTCGCCAGGGAGCGCAGCATGCCGGGCCCCGCAACATTCGTTTGTTCCGGGGCTTTTTTGTCTTTCTGGCGGCTTGATTGCCTGCCCGCTGGCGCGACAATTCTTTGCAATTTTCCAATCTTTTGGTTAGATAGCCTACCCGTCCCTTAAAAGAGATTTCCCTTCCGTGACTTTATGAAATTCAAGCCGATCAAACCGAAGAAGGTCTCCAGCCAGATCGCTGACCAGATCCGCGAATCGATCCTTTCCGGTGATTTTTCCCCTGGCGAGAAACTGCCCCCCGAGCGCGAGCTCGCCGAAATGTTCGGCGTGTCGAGGCCCTCTGTCCGTGAGGCCCTCAACATCCTCTCCTCGGCCGGCTTGGTCATGTCCTACCAGGGCGGCGGAACCGTGGTCCTGTCGCTGGTGGACACCCAGAAGGGCAACGCGCTCAGCGACCTGATCAACGCCCAGTACGACCGCGCCCTGGAAGTGATCGAAGTGCGCAAGTGCATGGAATCCTGGACCGCCTACTATGCCGCCCAGCGGGCCCTGCCCGAGGATCTGCGCCGCATGGAGGAAATTGTCTCCGGTATGGAGCGGAACCTGGAAGGCATGAAACCCTCCGAGGATCTGGACGCCAACCTCCACATCGTCATCGCCCGGGCGACCCACAATGTCGTCTGGCTACACCTGATGCAATCGATCTTCGACGCCATGAAGGATTTTCAGCGCGGCGTCTGGCGGGCCGTCTATCTGACCGATGAAGACCATCGCCTGCTCTACGCCCATCACTGCGCCATCGTGGGCGCGATCACCGCCAAGGATCCGGAACTGGCCCGCAAGGTGATGATGGATCACCTCACCTTTGCCGAGCAGCGCAGCATCGCCTACGTCGCCCGGCACGCTGCCTGAAGCTAGGGGCAGGCAACGGGCAACCGTTCCTGCCTGGTCCGGCGTCGACGCCAGGCCTGCCCTGGTTTTTTTCCGAACCATTTTTCCGCCGCTCCCGCTCCCGCCTCAGCTCGTCACCCGCTCCGCCTTCCCTCATTTTTAATCGCAGAATCGCCGGCCTGTTCCCCTTGCAGGACCAGATTTTTCGTCGATTTTGGTTGACATAATTTATTACAACTGATAATTGGTAAGACAAATAACAGGCAAGGGCGCCGCCCGCCCAGCCACCCCGTCGGCAACGATTCCGGCACAGACCGGTCGCCCATCATCCCACCCCATTCCGGAGGAGACAGCATGCTAGACAAGGACCTCATCGAGAAACTGGAAGCACTGGCAGGGAAAGAGAACGTATTGTCCAGCAAGGTCGACCGGGTGGCGTACAGCTACGACGCCACCGCCGACATGCCCAGGCAGATGCCGGATGTGGTGGTCCTGCCCACCGACAGCGCGATGGTGCAGGCACTGGTCAACTTTGCCCGTGCCAACAAGATTGCCATCTACCCGCGCGGCGCCGGAACCAACCTCAGCGGTGGCACGGTGCCGCTGAAGAAGGGCATCGTCCTCTCCTTCCAGAAGATGAACAAGATCATCGACGTCGACGCCGCCAATCTCCCCGCCGTGGTCCAGCCCGGCGTGGTCATCGGCGCCCTCAACGCCGCCGTTGCCCCCCATGGTCTGATCTATCCGCCCGACCCCGGCACCGTAGCCACCGCCACCATGGGCGGTTCGGCCGCCGAGAATTCCGGTGGCCTGCGCGGTCTGAAGTACGGCGTCACCAAGAACTACATCATGGGCATGGAGGTGGTGCTGGCCAACGGGGAAAAGGTTCGCTTTGGCGGCAAGACCGTCAAGAACGTCACTGCCTACGATTTCTCCAATCTGTTCGTGGGTTCCGAGGGGACGCTGGGGATCATCACCGAACTGACCGCCAAACTGATCCCGGCGCCCAAGTACCGCCGCACCATGATGGGCGTCTTCAAGAGCCTGACCGATGCGGGCAACTCCGTGGCCGGCATTATCAAGGCCCAGGTCATCCCCGCCACCCTGGAGATCATGGACCGCATGACCATCCAGACCGTTGAGGATTTTGCCAAGATCGGCCTGCCCACCGACGCCGAGGCCCTGCTGCTCATCGAGGTGGACGGCATGTCCGACGACCTGGTGCAGAAGGAGGCCGAAGCAGTGATGCAGGTGGTGCGCGACAACAGCGGCGATCTCAAGACCGCGGCCAGCGACCAGGAGCGCGACCAGTTGTGGACTGCACGCCGCAACGCCCTGCCGGCATTGGCCTCGCTCAACAACACCGTGGTGCTCGAGGACGCCACCGTGCCGCGCTCAAGAATTACCGACATGCTCATCGCTTGCCAGGAGATCGGCAAGAAATACAACCTTACCCTGGGCACCTTTGGCCATGCCGGCGACGGCAACCTCCATCCCACCATCCTCTGCGATAAATACAACAAGGAAGAGATCGAACGGGTGCACAAGGCCGTGGACGAAATCTTTGCCGTGGCCCTCCAATTCGGGGGCACGCTCTCCGGCGAGCATGGCATCGGCGTGGCCAAGATGAAGTACCTGGGCGACGAACTCGGCCTGAGCGGGCTCGGCCTGATGCGCAGCATCAAGGAATCGCTTGATCCCGAATACCTGCTCAACCCCGGGAAGATGGTTCCCGCACGCGAGGTGTGACCATGGCGACGGCAACAACAACGCGGAACACCTACCACGACGAGTTGGAGATCATCCGCGAGGAACTCGACAAGTGCATGAAATGCGGCAACTGCATGGCGGTTTGCCCGGTGTACGGCGCGGAAAAGGTCGAAAGCGCGGTTACCAGGTCGAAGATCACCGTGGCCCAGGCGATCCTGGACGGCGACCTGGAACTGGACGACCCGGAAGTCTACGAGATGGCCTTCAACTGCCTGGTCTGCAAATCCTGCATGACCAACTGCCCGACCAAGGTCAACTTCGACCGCATCATGTTGGCCCTGCGCGCCGCTCTGGTGCGCAAGAACGGCCTGCCCTGGCTGAAGAAGATGATCTTTTCCACCCTCAAGCACCCGAAACTGTTCGATGCCGGCATGCGCATCGGCGCGGCCATGCAGCCGCTCGCCTTCCGGGGCGGCAAGGCGATCTCGCCCCGCGCCCCCTTTGCCCTGGCCGGCGGCGAACTCGGTTTCGACGCCGAGCGCAAACTGCCGGGACTGACCGTCAAGCCCCTGCGCGAACGCGTGCCCGAGGTGGTGCGGGTGAACAATGCGGCCCTCAAGGTGGCGTTCTTCACCGGCGACTCGCTCAATTACTTCTATCCAGATGCCGGCATGGACCTGATCGAGGTCCTGACCGCCAACAACATTGAGGTCCATATCCCCAAGGCCCAGAACTGCTGCGGCGTGCCGGTGCTGGTGCACGGCGACGTGGAAACGGTGCGCACGCTCGCCCGCAACAATCTGGACGCCTTTGACAAAACCGGCTGCGAGTACCTGATCACCGGCTGCGGTTCCTGCGGCGGGGCCTGGCAGCACGATTACACCGAACTGCTGGCCGGCGACCCGGTCTACGGCCCCAGGGCCGAGTACTGGGCCAAGCGGACCTACGACATCTCGACCTTCCTCACCAAGGTCATCAGCCTGCGTCCGCCCCAGGGCCGGATCGACAAGGTAGTGACTTACCACGACTCCTGCCACCTGAAGAAGTCGATGAAGGTGGCCGCCGAGCCGCGCGACATTCTCAAGTCGATCCCGGGCGTCACCTTCCGCGAGATGTCAGCACCTGATGCCTGCTGCGGCAGCGGCGGCTCGTACGTACTCTCGCACTACCAGACTTCCTCGAACATCGGCAAAAAGAAAGCCGAGGACATTGACCGCACCAAGGCCGACACAGTCTCGGTGGGGTGCCCGGCCTGCATGATGCAACTCCTGGATAATGTCAACCGCTTCGGCAGCCGGCAAGAGGTGGTGCATTACATCAGCCTGCTGGCCGAATCCTACCGCCGGGAAAAGGCCTAGATTTCACCGTATCCCAACTCGAAGGCGTCAGTCGCGTTGCTTGGGCGGCGGACGCCTTCGGCTGTTGAAAAAATGGCTGTTTATCCCTCTTCGCGGATGACAGCCGCGTGCCCGCGAGGTACCATCGCGGCCAAAACCCTTGTTCAGCAAAGACATCAAAGGAGCTTCCCATGCAGATTGGATTCATAGGTCTTGGTCATCTCGGCAAAGCCATTGCCGGCAGGCTGATCGACTGCCAGCACAGCCTGACGGTCTGGAACCGCTCGGCGGACAAGGCTGCCGGCCTGCAAGCCAAGGTCGCCGCAAGCCCGGCCGAGGCCGCAGCCCAGGCGGAGATCATCAATCTCTGCCTGTTTGACAGCGCCGCTGTCCACAATGTGTTCACCATGGATAACGGCCTCCTGGCCGCCGACCTGAACGGCAAGATCATCATCGACCACACCACCAACCACTTCCGCGAGGTGCTGGCCTTCCATGAGATCTGCACCAAGGCCGGGGCGATCTATCTGGAAGCGCCGGTGCTGGGGAGTGTCGTGCCGGCCACCCAGGGCGCGCTGACCGTACTGGTCAGCGGCAAAAAGGAAGGGTTTGTCAAGGCCGAATCGGTCCTGGCCCAGATCGGCAAGCACCTCTTTCATCTCGAGGCGCCTGGCCTGGCCACCAAGATGAAGCTGATCAACAACCTCACCCTGGGTAGTTTCATGGCCACCCTGGCCGAGGCCACCGCCTTCGGCGAAGGGGTCGGGATCGACAAGGCTATGGTCCTGGACATCCTCAACGTTGGCGGCGGCCAGTCGCTGGTCCTGAACGCCAAGAAGGCCAAGCTCCTGGCCGAGGATTTCTCAGCCCATTTCACCACCAGCCTAATCTATAAAGACCTGCATTGCCTCCAGGATCTGGCCTACGAACAGAAGCGGCCGTTGTTCACCGGCGCGGTCACCAAGGAACTGTTCGCCAAGGCTATTGCCGAAGGCATGGACGCTCTGGATTTTTCCGCAGTGTACAAGCTGTTCAAACAGCAGTCATAACCCGCCTCGCCCGGCCGGGCCATGTTGCCCCGGGGGGGACTTCTCCCCGGGGCAAGCCCCCCCCACCGCCTCGCCAGCCCGCGCTCGTCATCCCGTTCGTTCCTGAAATAGCTCTGGTTCCCTCATCGTTGCGCCAGGCCTATTCCGATCCCCAGATCGCCGCAAACAGTTGCAGGAGAGTCCTCCCCACTTAGGCCTACCGGCAACATCTTGAAATTATAGAGAACTTCAGCGATAGACCAGCCGCATCTCCTTGGCTCGCTGCTTGCGTGACCTGGAAGTTGTGACTATTATATATAATAGGGTTGCGCAAAGTTTACCTGTTTCCCTGGACGATCACTGTGAGGAAAACGAACATGAAAAAGACGGCTTCGATAGTGGCACTGTGCCTGCTGACTCTCTGCCTGACTCCATCGGCGGGCTTGAGCTGGTACGGTCATCGACCCTACCACCATCACCACTATCATGGCGATGACGCCTGGGCTTGGGGCTTGTCCGGATTGATCATCGGCGGCGCCCTGGTTGCCGCCGCAACCCAGCCTGTGGTCTATGCGGCGCCGCCTCCCCCTGTGGTCTATGCTACGCCGCCGCCAGCCGTCTATTCCTACCCCCCGGACGTACCTCCTGGCCTGTGCCGCTGGGAACGGTATGTGCTGGATGGCTACGGCAGGACCATGCTCGATCAGAACGGCCAGCCAATCAGGGAGTACACCCTGGGCTCCTGCCAATCTCCGCCAAACTGAACCGCAGCGTCTGGAGTTGCCATAGCCTGCCCATGTGCCGGCAGGAAGGCATCGAGGAAGAGGCCCATCGGCCCCTTCCTCTTTTCTTGCCTGTTTCGCACCTGCCTCCCGCCGGTCTCCTGCCGCTCGCCCCTGATTGCCATGACGATCGACGGCCCGGTCGGCGACAGGCCAATATCCACCGACAAATTCATTTACCCTGGCCCCGCCCTGTGGTAGATTGCCGCTGCAACCTGCTTCCGCCACTCTCACCATTGCCTGGATAACGCCATGTATTTTCAGGATATCATCGCCACCTTGAACAGCTATTGGGCCTCGGCCGGCTGCGTCGTGCTGCAGCCCTACGACATGGAAGTCGGCGCCGGCACCTTCCATCCCGCCACCCTGCTGCGGGCGCTCGGACCGGAACCGTGGAAAGCCGCCTACGTGCAACCCTCCCGCCGTCCCACCGATGGCCGTTATGGAGAGAACCCCAACCGGTTGCAGCATTACTACCAGTATCAGGTGGTGATCAAGCCCTCGCCCAAGGATGTGCAGGAGATGTACCTGGAAAGCTTGAAGCGGTTCGGCCTCAATCTGCTCGAGCACGATATCCGCTTTGTCGAGGACGACTGGGAATCGCCGACCCTGGGCGCCTGGGGACTCGGTTGGGAGGTCTGGCTGGACGGGATGGAGATTACCCAGTTCACCTACTTTCAGCAGGCCGGTTCGGTGGATCTCAAGCCGATCACCGTCGAGATCACCTACGGGCTTGAGCGGATCGCTATGTACCTGCAGAAGGTCGATTCGGTGTACGACATCGCCTGGAACGAAACAGTCACCTACGGCCAGATTTTCCACCAGGCCGAGAAGGAGTTTTCCGCCTTCAATTTCGAGGAGGCCAACGTCGCCGATCTGACCATGGCCTTTGACAAGTACGAGAAAGAGGCCCTGAAACTGGTGGAGAAAGACCTGATTCTGCCCGGGTATGACTACTGCCTGAAGTGCTCCCATACCTTCAACCTGCTTGACGCCCGCAAGGCCATCAGCGTCGCCGAGCGGACCCGGTACATCGGCAGGATCCGCCATATCGCCCGCCAAGTGGCGCAGCGGTACGTGGAACAACGCGAGGCCATGGGCCATCCGCTGCTTGCCAAAACCAACGGGTGACACGAGGGCGCTGGTCATCGGCCCGGCGGGCAACCGCAACTGGTGGCGGATTGGATC